>JAISOD010000053.1 GCA_031275895.1 Holosporaceae bacterium
ATCTCCAACCTCAGTTCTGGTCAACTTTACGCCATTCAAAGCCAGATGTTTCTCCAAAGCTAGGTTGGACGTCACAGTGGATACAATCTCCTGGTATTGGAAATTTTCTGACTGCGCCAAAATGGCCAATATGTGGTCTCCGTCAATGGTGCAACCATTCTCGTCAGCTAAAATCACGCGATCTCCGTCTCCATCAAAGGCGATACCTGCCTGCGCTCGATATTTAACGACATTAGCGCCCAATATTTGCGGACTTGTGGCTCCACAGCAATGGTTTATGTTAATTCCATTCGGAAAATCATGCGTAGATGTGACGTCAAAGCCAAATTCTCTCAATAGTTGAGGAGCTATGTGGGAAAAAACCCCATTTGCCGAATCCAATACTAGCCGAATTGTCGTAGTCTGATTTTTAAATATGAAAGATTCTCTTATTTCATCTAAATATAGATTTAAAGAATCCTTTTCATTAAGCGATCTGGAAACCTCTGATCCTGTTACCGTCTGACATGAAATGGCGTCGCTAAATATAATTTTTTCCAGTTCAGCTTCCTGATAGTCAGTTAATTTACATCCAGAGGAATCAAATATCTTTAGGCCGTTATCGGCGAATTGATTGTGCGATGCGGAAATCATAATTCCGGCGGCGGCGCTGAGCTTTTTGGTTAAAATGGAGAGGGTAGGAGTGGGGACAATTCCCAACAATCTTGCCTGGATTCCACAGGAACAAAAGGCTGCAGCCAAGGCATGCTCGAACATATCGCCAGATATGCGGGTATCTTTTCCCACGACTACAGAATCTCCTGTTTCTAAGAGATTGCATACTTTCAGGCTTCTGACCAGCTTCAAACACATCTCCGGAGTCATTGGATACTCGTTTGCAGTTCCGCGGATACCGTCTGTTCCAAATAATTTACGCGTATTCACGTTATTCGGCTCCTTTAGGCATTGACGTGTGGCAAATGAACAGGACAAGAAGGCGTTGGGTACTTGTCGTGCAGGTCTTTTAAATGAATTAAGAGGCCGTTTATGTTGATGCATACATGTTTGTGGTCGGAAAAAATCAGATTAATTTCCTTTTCTGATGCATGAAGAGTCAACAGACTTAAATATGCGTCGTCGCCGTTCCTGAAATTATCATTGACGCTAATCGAATCAATATTTTGAATGTAAAGTCCAGAATGTACCCTGAAATAGCACTGAGTTTCTGCAAAATCTCCGATGGATTCCCAACAAAACCTATTTAGCATCAATCGAAGGCATTTTTTATTTTCATTAAACGAATGGTGGGAAATATGGAAAATAGAGTCCTGCAACAGCGACGATATCAGATCGCAACCATCTATGCTATCGGCTTTTATGGCCATAATCCTGCGCATCGCTCATAAAACTCAACGTGTCGCTGCCAGAGTATCATAATTATGGATTTTGTAAATCTCGCGCGCTTTTGGAGCGCTGTTTTGCGGTCGTCGTCATTGATTTTAGCAAAACTCTGTTTTTTGCTTTTTTATTACGCCTATGTTCATCAAAAGTTTTAGAAAATATATGTCCAGCAGCGCCATCATATACAAAAAACAAATTTTCCGTCTTCTGCGGATGCAATGCTGCAAGAATGCTTTCTCTTCCAGGGTTAGTAATCGGAGTTGGAGGCAGTCCACTATGCAGATAAGTATTATAGGGATCAGTAATTTTTAAATCGTCATATTTTAAACTGCGTCCGAAAGATTCTCCCCTCTTATGAGCATATATGGCCGTGGGGCATGACTGTAATCGCATACCTATTTTGAGTCTGTTGAGATAAACGCCAGCTACTATTTCTCGTTCAATGTGCGTCTCTTTTTCTATTATGGAAGCCAGAATCAGCGCTTCTCTTGGAGTTTTTAAAATGCATGTGGGCGACCTTAGCGGCCACTCGCGTTGTATGAATCTTCGCATCGCTTTTTGTGCCATAAATATGATTTGCTGCCTAGCGGTAGGATATTTGAAGCAATAGGTGTCCGGCAAAAGCGAGCCCTCCTCCGGTATATCGGTGATTCCGCCAATTAAAAATTCGTTTTTTTCCAAACGACGCATGGTTTGAATTACCGAGAAACCCTCTGGAATTGTTACTTTATGTATCACCGTTTTGCCGGAGGCAAGAATTTCCAGAGCTTCGACCAGCGAGACGTAATGCGGCAGCGCATACTCGCCAAACTTTGCTCTATAGCCGCAAAAACGCAGAAGTTTTACTGCGATCATTGCTATCAATCTATTGTCCGATAATTTTTCGTTTATTAGAAGACGCGCCACAGCCGCATCGCCAGTCTCTGTCAATATTACGTTTTTTTCTGGAACATAGGACGTTTTTTTGTAGACGGAACAAACGAAAAATAGCGACGTCAAAGCGCACCATATGAAAAAAAATACAAAAAAACATATGGCTTTGTTAGTTTTCACGATATTTTGAGACCATTATTCAAAAGTTTTAAATATCAAACTTGTGTTTGTTCCTCCAAACCCAAATGAATTAGACATAACGAATCTGATTCTTCTTTCGTGCGGCTGCAGAGGTACAAAATCCACAAAAGTTTCTTCTGGATCGTGTAAATTTAGCGTAGGAGGGGCAATTTGGTCTCTTAGAGAGAGTAACGAGAAAATTGCTTCGACGGCTCCGGCCGCTCCCAACAGATGCCCAATTGCGGACTTTGTAGAAGATACTGATATTCCAGGCTTTCCATCCAAAATACGCTCTATGGCTCTTAGTTCTATTACATCTCCAATGGGGGTCGATGTTCCATGGGCGTTTATGTAATCAACTTGCTCAGCCGAGATATTGGCCGACATGAGCGCCGCTCTCATGGCCCTATAAGCTCCGTCGCCATTTGGTTCAGGAGCAGTCATGTGGTACGCGTCTCCAGACATGCCGTACCCAGTTATTTCCCCATAAATCTTTGCTCCTCGTTTTTTAGCATGTTCTAACTCTTCCAGAATAAGAATCCCTGAGCCTTCTCCCATAACGAATCCGTCTCTGGATTTGTCCCAAGGCCTTGAAGCCTCTTGTGGAGCGTTATTTCTTCCGGTAGAAAGCGCGCGCGCAGCTGCAAATCCTGCTACGCCAAGCCTGCAAATGGCAGCCTCTGCTCCTCCGGCAACCATGACGTCAGCGGCTCCTACTTGAATGATGCGAGCGGCGTCTCCGATGGCATGACTTCCGGAAGAGCAGGCTGTAACTACAGCATGATTGGGACCTTTAAGCCCAAAACGGATGGAAACATGACCGGCGGCTAAATTTATCAGAGAGGATGGGATAAAAAACGGAGAAACTCTTCGAGAGCCATTTTCTTTAAGTGTTACGGAAGTATCATAAATCACTCGTAATCCGCCGATGCCGGAGCCAATAATCACGCCGGTTCTTTCTCTTTCTTCTTCTCCAAGATCTGTTAGGCCGGCGTCGTTTAACGCCTCCGTGGCTGCGGCAATGGCATATATAATGAACATGTCCATTTTGCCGAGCTCTTTTGAAGAAACATAATGCAGCGGGTCGAAAAATATGGACAAGTCCTGACAGTCGGCGTTTGCTAACTTCACCTGCCCCGCTATCTGGCAGCTGAGATCGCTT
Source organism: Holosporaceae bacterium (assembly GCA_031275895.1). Taxonomy (GTDB): domain Bacteria; phylum Pseudomonadota; class Alphaproteobacteria; order UBA3830; family UBA3830; genus JAIRZM01. The sequence goes on from JAISOD010000053.1 coordinate 3,596, forward strand.
ACGTCGAAGGAGGTGATTCTGTTTATCCCCGATTCACAGCCCAAAAGACGCCTCCAGGACTCGCGCACATTGGCGGCAAGAGGAGACACCATGCCGAGCCCTGTGACAACTACCCTCTTCATATTGTCGTCTTATTTATTTGCACTTGCTTTGAATGAAGGATATTGCATCGCCAACGGATTGGATTTCCTGTCCGTCATCGTTTGAAATTTCTATATTGAATTCTTCCTCCAGGGCCATAACTAACTCGACCGTGTCTAAACTATCCGCTCCGAGGTCGTCGATGAAGCGAGCGTCTTCCTTCACTTTCGACGCGTCGACGCCTAGCTTGCTCGCAATAATGGCTTTGACTTTATCGGTTATATTTTCGCTCATATTGTTCCCTTTTTTTACAAAATCGGCGGAACGGTATCATAAAAACGATCGAATGAAAACACAGGCCCGCCATAAATACATGCATGAATGCCAATCAAAGCCTGCAAATGCTCAGCGAATTTTCAGAAATATCGCTTAAAACGACGATTACATCGCCTGCAGCGGCAAATTTATGTTCTGCTGCAATATCCTTGGCAAACTTACAAATTTTTTCAAAATTGAACTCTTTTTTAGATATTACGGCATAGACGCCGTTGCACAGTCCAGCTTTGCAGGCAAGGATTTCCGTGTCTACCACAAGTATAATTGGAACAACCGGACGCATCCGCGAGCATCTTACGACCGTATCGAAGGAATCCGTAAATAATACGATAGCATTGGCGCAGGAAAACTCAGCCGCGTCTTTGGCGGCAACGCATAATGCATCCACGACGGTTCTGTTAGGTAGTTGTGCGTCATCCTCTAAACGTCGAAGGCAACAGGGGTCGGATTCTGTTTTTGTTATAATTTTCGACATGATATCAATGGACTCGAAGGGATACTGTCCAGATGCGCTTTCAGCCGAAAGCATAGTGGCGTCTGCGCCGCTGTAAACAGCCGTCGCAACATCCGATACCTCCGCTCTAGTCGGACTCGGAGCCGAGATCATAGATTCTAGCATCTGAGTTGCAACGATAACCGGTCTTCCAAGGCGATGACAAACGTTAATTATGCGTTTTTGAATGGCTGGCACGTCTTCCTGATTCATTTCCACTCCTAGATCGCCGCGGGCAATCATAACTGCGTCCGACGCTTCAACAATTGGTTCTAGAGCTTTAATGGCCATCGGTTTTTCTAGTTTTGATATGATTCCTGCTCTTCCATCGATAATTTTTTTTGCATTTTCCACGTCGTCTACGCTCTGAACAAAGGAGATAGCCACCCAATTTACACCGAGTCCGAGAGCGAAGTTTAGATCTTTGCGATCCTTTTCCGTCAAAGCAGGAATTGGCAGCATAACATGCGGCACATTTACGCCTTTTCTATTCGACAGAGGACCTCCAACAAGAACCTTCACCTCCGCATATTTGGGGCTACACGATAGAACCTCAAAACGTAACTTTCCGTCGTCCAAAAGGATTGACGAACCAACCTGCAAAACTTCAAGAATCTCCAGGTGCGGTAGGTTAACGCGTCGCGCGTCGCCAGGAGCGCTATCCAAGTCAAAACGAAAGACGTCTCCTGCTTTAAGGATAATTTTATCATTCTCAAATTGACCAACCCTTAACTTTGGCCCTTGCAGATCAGCCAAGACTGTCGGGAAGCAGCTGTGCTTTTTCCCAAGGGAGCGTATAGAATTATACACTTGTTCGTGTTCCTCATGGGAACCGTGTGAAAAATTTAACCGAAATACGTCTACGCCGCCCAGAAGCATGCGTTCCAAATTCTCAAACTTGCAGCTTGCCGGTCCAATGGTTGCAACTATCTTGCCGCTACGATAACGTCTCATCATGCGTTTCTCCATGCTATTAGTATGATCGACTAGAGGATATAATTTATTTTAAATTATGTCCAGACGCATTCATTGCAGTGAATTGATGGATATATGTCGTTTTGCTAACGACTAACAAGGCGAAAGTTTGAATTAGCATCACGCGCAGTTAAAATCCATTGTTTTTATTATTTTTTCTATAATTTGCTTAAGCTTGTTCATTATGATAGCCTGGCTCGGTTACATCTACTTTAGTAGACGCATGAAGATACATTTTGTTCATTCATTTAATGCGAAATCCAGGAGCGCCTTTCGGTGCATGGTCAAGCAGTATGGCCAGGCAACGTTGTCTGAGGCCGAGTGTGTAGTAGCGCTCTCGGGAGATGGCACAATGTTGAGGACGCTACACGATACGTTCGATAAAAAAATCCCTATTTACGGCATGAATCGCGGCGGAATTGGCTTCCTTACCAATAATTATTCAAAAGATAATTTAATAGAAAGAATAGAGCGAGCTACGCAATTAAAAATCCATCCGCTGAGGATAATTGCTTCGCGGAGTAGCGGCGAGTCGTTTAACGCAATTGCAGTTAACGAACTATACCTGTTGCGGGAAACGCACCAATCGGCCAAAATAAGAGTGAAAGTCGATGGAATTCTGAGAATTAAAGAATTGATATGCGATGGTCTAATAACGTCGACTCCTACCGGCAGTACAGCCTACAATTATTCTGCGAACGGACCGATAATCCCAGTTGGTTCCAGATTGATGGCCTTGACGCCCATAAGCCCGTTTCGGCCAAGATGTTGGCGGGGCGCGCTGCTGAATACGAATACAATCCTGGATTTTGAAGTCATAGATCACATAAGAAGGCCAGTTTGCGCTGTGGCCGACTACTTAGAGTTTCGCCAGGTGTCTAAAGTGAGCGTCTCTGAGGACAGAAGCATAACGCTTACGCTGTTGCTTGATGCGGACAATACGCTCGAGAAGAAAATTCTTAACGAACAATTTGCAGTTTGATTTTTTAGTCGTTTTTGTATACAATAGCGCTCGATTTATGGAGTTTATCATGGCTAAAACGGCGGCGATGACCGTTAAAATGTTGAGCACGGCTGATACCGGCTTTTTTTACGTAAAAAAGAGAAATCCACGCAAACAACCTGAGAAAATGGAGATGAAAAAATATGATCCGGTCGTACGGAAGCATGTTCTCTTTAAAGAAACGAAGATAAAATAGGCGCATACTCTATTGTAATTGGATAATTTTTTTAAATTCGTCGATTTTTAGACTGGCTCCGCCGACGAGAAGGCCGTCGACGTTTTTGCCTGCCAAGATTGACGCGGCGTTTTCTGCATTGACGGATCCGCCGTATAATAACGAGCAGTCTGATTCAGGAAATTCAAGTGTATTTTTGATAAAGGCCAGAGAATCCTCGATTTCGGCAATGGTCGGAGTTTGTCCAGTACCGATGCTCCAGACCGGTTCATAGGCGAACAGCGTTCGTCGCAATGCATCGCTTGGAGCGGTTGCGAATTGTTTAAGCTGATCGGATAGAATTTTTTGCCAATGTTCGTGATCTTCTAATTTTTCTCCAACGCAAACTATTGGAATTAAATCCTCTGCGATGGCAGCTTTCCATTTTTCGTAAATTATTGCGTCCGTTTCATGGAAAATCGTACGCCGTTCAGAATGCCCAATGATGACGTATTTGCAGCCGATTTCTCTCAATAATTGAGGACTATTTTCTCCAGTAAAGGCGCCTTTTTGCTCCTGGAAACAGTTCTGAGCTCCTACGCAATAGCGGAATTCACTGAATCTTTCTATTAATCCAACTGGAGGACACACAATCACTACATTGGAAGTGTTTATGGGATTAATTTCTTCCATAAACCGCTCTGCGAATGCAACGCTTCCGTTCATTTTCCAATTCGCGACTATTATTTTCATAAAAAATTTCCTTTCCTGATGGTTGCTCCTTGAAATAAGTGCTAATAATATAGCCGCGTATTTATCGGAGAACAAATCCATGCTGGAGTCTATTCGGAGGCATTCTAACTCCATAGGAGTAAAAATTTTCCTAATGGTTCTAGCGCTGACGTTTGTTTTTTGCTTCGGTCTTCCGGATATAATTAGAAAACTTTCCGGCAAGGATTATTTGGTAAAAATAGGAAAAGTAAGGATAACCCCAGCCATGTTTAAGCAAGAAAGAGCCAAAAAGCTTCACATGCTAAAAAGCTCCAATCGCAAGATTGACGAAAAAAGTCTTACTTCAAGTATTTTGCATCAGATTATTTGGGAAAGCATTATTGACCTTGCCTCTGCGGATTTTGGTTTTATCGTTTCGGACTCGACCATGAAAGAATATATCGGTGGAATGAATATGTTTCGCGATGAGCAGGGCCGCTTCAACGCAAATTTGTTGCGGAATCTTCTGTATAAATTGCAGATTCCAGAGCCGATGTTTTTGGAATTATCCAAGAAAGAAATCAAAAGCGCCTTGGTTAAGAGCGCTCTGAAGTATGTATCTGCATCTGCCGAAGCCGACATGTACATTGACGCTAATTTGGAGAAAAGAAGGCTGTCCTTGGTGGAACTCAATCCAGTTTCATTTGAAGTTAAAGAAAAGCCCTCTACTGATGAATTGAGAGAATTTCACCAAAATAATCCGGATTTCTTCATGGTTGACGAGTTTCGTTCCTTTCGCATTTTAGAATTATCGGAGTCGTCTCTGGAAAAGGAGGTTGTTATATCGGACGATGATTTAAGGGAGGCCTACGAGTGCTCTCCAGAAAGAAAAGAACGCGCCTATGATGAAATGAAAGCGGAGCTGGGCCTCAGCATTAAGCAGGAAAGATTGCAGAGCAAGATCAATGAAGTCACGCGGCAGATCGAAGATACGCTCATGGCCGGAGAAAATGTCGAAAATGTCGCCAAAAAATTCAATTTAAAAGTAACAAATGTTGAAAACGTCAATGCGCAGAACAAGAACTCCAAATCTCAAGAAGTACTGAAGACGCCGTATAAAAACGATATTATATCCGTTGTTTTTTCCATTGACGAGGGGACTGACAGTTCATTTTCCGAAATTCAGGACGACAAAAAAAACAGAATCTTCTGGCTTGTGCACCTGGATGGCGTTACGCCGAGGCATGTGGAAGAATTCGAAAAAGTTTCGGATAAAGCGCTTGTGGAATGGACGAAAGATCGTCGGCAACGCAAAACTTTAGACATGGCCAATGATCTGGCGACCAAAATAAACGAAGGCGGGAATTTGGAAAAGCTGGCCGCCGAACACGGCCGCATTTGCAACATTTCTCCAGCGTTTGATCGTCTTGGAGCCGCGAGCGATGATAAAAATAAAAAATTTGCCGACCTGATATCTGCTGTTCATGAAGAAGTATTTAGCAAAAATAAAGGAGAGGGCTCTTACAAAGAGGTAAACGGCAAAATTATAGTATATCAGGTTAAAGATATAATTCCGGCAAAGCAAGCAGATCCACAAGATGCTAGCAAATACAGGGCGAATTTATCGCAGGAAATGACCGATGATTTGTATCAGCAATTGGTTGGGTATCTATCAAAGAAATATGAGGTCGCAATCAACTATGAAATGTTGAAGGAGAGCGCTGAAGATCTGGATACTTCAGAATTTAACGAGATATTTTAGCTGTCTATGAAACACTCGCATTTTCAAATTAATATTGCGCTATCCTTACGAAAAGTGTATAAACTACCATGTTTTGGAGCATTTTTTATTGGATGAAGTATGAATCTTTATGAAAATATTTTTATAGGGCGACAGGATCTTTCCCAACAGCAGATCGAAGCGTTGGGAGCTGGTCTTGCTCTCTTTGTTACTCAGAATTCTGGAGAAGTTGTGCGCAGCGAGTATTGCGGTTCCAGGAATTTAGCCTATCCCATCAAAAAAAATCATAAAGGGCACTATTATGTGATGCAGATGAAGGCTTTGGGCGAAACGATTGCCGAGTTGGAGCGAATCATGAGAATTAACGAAGACATAATTCGCCACTTGGTGGTTAGGGTGGATAAATTGGATGATAGGGACAATTTGATTACGCAGGTTAAGACTTCCAGCGACGATTTTGCGGCGTCTCGCGACTCGGGGTATCGCAACTCCAGCCACAAAACAAACGCTGCAGAATCTGGCCGCGTCGTCGCTGAGACTGAGGAGACGTCTGCATGAGTGAAAATAATGTATCAAAACCGAGGGATAGGTCGACCTCTTGGAAAAGGATGAATTTCAAGAAAAAGGTTTGTCCATTCGAAAGCGGCGTTATGAAAATTGATTATAAGGACCCGCGCACTCTTCAAAAGTTCATTTCGGAAAATGGAAAAATCATGCCATGCAGAATTTCCATGGTTTCTTCGAGGAAACAGAGGGCGTTGGCTCTAGCTATAAAAAGAGCGCGATATTTAGCTCTTTTGCCATATGTTGCCGAATAATAGCCGCCATTCCAGCGACTCTGTATTTTATATTTTGCGATTCCGTATTTTTGCATGGTAACGAGCGAGTTAAACGGATGGCTGTGTCTGAACAAGCCGACGGGGATTTCATCCAATTCCGCCATGCTTAGCGTAAGAAAAATGTTCAATCAAAAGACTGGATACGTGGGGACTTTGGATCCTTTTGCTACCGGAGTGCTTCCCATTGCCATCGGAGAAGCGAGGAAATTCATTAGATTTATTGAAAATTCAAATAAAGAGTATACTTTTACCGTATCTTTTGGAATATCCACAGATACCCTTGACAAAGACGGGAAAATTACGGCACGTACCTCCAAAATTCCGTCTAAAGACGATATTTTGAGAATTATCAGCCAGTTTTGCGGAGAAATTGAACAAGTTCCGCCAATTTTTTCCGCCATAAAAATAGACGGGAGAAGGGCTTGCGATCGAGCGAGGAAAGGCGAAGAGCTGCGTATGCGTCCTAGAAAAATAAATATATTTTCCATTGAACTAATCGAAGAAAATCTGAAACAGCGTGAAGCAACATTAGAAGTTTCTTGCTCAAAAGGAACTTATATCCGAAGCTTGGCCAGGGATATGGCTGAAAAAATGGGCTCTCTGTGCCATGTGAAAAACCTATGCCGCCGTAAATCCGGTTTTTTTTCTTTAAATGATTCGATTTCACTGGAAAAATTGTTGGAAATGGGAGATACTGCAGCGGCGGTAGATGTTTTGATTCCGCTTGAAAGACCGCTGGACGACATCCCGGCTTTGAATTTGAGGAATCGCGACGTCAAAAGACTGCGAAGCGGGCTTCGCTTAACCGTTGAAGAGGAAGCGTTTTTTTCGTCGGAGGTGAAAATTTTCGACGATGCAAATCGAAAGTTCCAGGGTGTTGGGTTTGTATCCAACAGCGGCGAGTTGAGAGTTGTTAGGATGTGCGCTAGGAATGAGGGGATAATATAGATGTCGAAAATGAGCGATGTAATGGGTAAATTCGCAACGCATAAGTGGGACACCGGTTCTCCGGAGGTGCAGGTGGCGATTCTTACTAATAGGATCAATGAATTAGGCGAGCATTTGAATGTCCATGTGAAAGATTTCCATTCTAGAAGAGGACTGCTGGCCATGGTGAGCAGGAGAAGAAAATTGCTCGATTATCTGAAAAGAGCAAACAACGCGCGGTATTTGAAATTGATTGCGGCGTTGGGGTTGAGGAGGTAATTTAACATTCTACGGGAAAAAGTAATGGCGATAAAAAAAGAAATAAAATGGAGCGGCAGAAAGCTCTCCATTAGTACAGGTTTTTTGGCAAATCAGGCTACCGGCGCGGCGCTGGTGAAATATGAGGATACCATAGTGCTCTGCACAGTCGTTGCAGACAAAAAGCCCGGCGCGGCGGTGGATTTTTTTCCGCTCACCGTAAACTATGTAGAAAAAGCTTACGCTGCTGGGAAAATTCCAGGAGGTTTTATAAAAAGGGAAGGTCGCCCCTCGGAAAAAGAGACTTTGGTGTCGCGTCTGATAGATCGTCCCATTCGTCCTTTGTTTCATAAGGATTTTAAAAATGAAACCCAGGTGATTTGCACAGTTTTGAGTTTTGATGGAAAAAATGATGCGGATATCGTCTCCATCATAGGGGCTTCTGCAGCTTTGACTCTCTCGGGAATTCCGTTTCTTGGGCCCATTGCGGCGGCTAGGGTAGGGTATGAAAATGGAGAATTCTTACTGAATCCATCGATTGGTCATGAGAGCGATCTTGATTTGGTTATTGCCGGATCCAGAGACGGCGTATTGATGGTCGAATCCGGAGCTCGAGAGTTATCAGAAGCTAAGATGCTGGAAGCGCTGAAATTTGGTCACTCTGCATTTCAGCCGGTTATCGATATGATTACGGAATTGGCCGAAGAGGCTGCAAATGATCCATGGAAAATATCTACGCCAGCTAAAAAACCGACGTCCATAGTCAAAGAAATGGGAAAGAAATTTCTTAAGAAGATAGAGGAAGCTTATGGAAAAGAGAGCAAGAAGGCTAGAAATGACGCTCTATCGAGCGTTTTTGAGAAAATAACGCTGCACTTCGCCGACCACAAGGAAGCTGATGGAATTGATCTCCGAGAAATTTTTGAAGAAGTGTGCTCTTCCTTTATGAGGGAAAAAATACTGAAACGCAAGAAGCGCATAGACAATCGTGGCACGACGGATATAAGGGACATAAGCGCCTACGTTTCCGTGTTGCCTATGGCGCACGGCTCTGCTGTTTTCACCAGGGGCGAAACCCAAGCTCTGGCGGCTGTAACATTGGGAACAGCCCAGGACGAGCAAATGGTGGACGCACTCTCCGGAGAATATAAGGAAAGGTTCATGTTGCACTACAATTTCCCTCCATTTTCGGTTGGAGAGATCGGACGCCTTGGCTTTCCAGGACGACGCGAAATTGGTCACGGGAAATTAGCCTGGAGAGCGATCAGCCCAGTGCTACCTTCCAAGGAGAAGTTTCCCTATTCATTGCGTGTTGTATCTGAGATTCTCAGCTGCAATGGGTCGTCATCCATGGCAACCGTTTGCGGATCTTCTTTGGCGCTGATGGACGCCGGAGTGCCTTTGAAAAATGCCGTCGCCGGAATTGCAATGGGATTAATCATGGATGATGGGAAATACGAAATTCTCAGCGACATTATGGGCGAGGAAGATCATCTGGGAGATATGGATTTTAAGGTAGCTGGCACCGAAAAGGGCGTTACGGCTCTACAGATGGACATAAAGGTAGCCAGCATACCCTTTGAAGTAGTTGAAAAAGCTATGATTCAGGCTAGAGAGGGACGTTTGCACATCCTTGAAGAAATGTCCAGGGGATTGAAAAAACACCGTCCCGAACTAAATGAAAACGCTCCCAAAATGACTACGATTGTAATTCCAAAGGACAAAATTCGCGAGGTTATAGGCAGCGGCGGCAAGGTAATTCGTGAAATTATTGAGCAAACCGGCGCAAAGATTGATATTGACGATGATGGGAATGTGACTGTGGCGGCTCAGAATACTGCTTCTATGGAAAATGCTCTCAGTAGAATTAAAGAAATTGCTCTGGATCCCATCGACGGCACAGTTTACACTGGAAAAGTCGTGAAAATTATGGATTTTGGCGCCTTTGTGAATTTTTTCGGGGCGCGGGACGGTTTGGTGCACGTCAGCGAAATATCCCATAAGCGCGTCGAAAAAGTGACGGATGTTTTAAGCGAAGGCGATGAGGTAAAGGTAAAATTTTTGGGATACGATAACAAGGGCAGAGCCAAGTTGACTATGAAATTCGAGTAATGTTTCGTTGATTTTTTAAGGGCTGATTGCCGTAGCGTTGAACAGTGTTCATTGGCTAGGGTCTGTGTTGTGTTTGCGCGCGTCGCAATAGAAGGCGGCGCGCTTTCAGAAGTTAGTTGACTTTGGCACAGCAACTTCGTATCAATCAGATCTAGCGTTGTATGGTTGGCGTTTTTATGCACACTTTGTCTCTTTATGATATAAAACACGGATTGCTTGGGAAGAAATTCTCTTCTGTTGAGATAACCAGGCGCTTTCTTGATAGGATCGCGAAACACTCTCATTGGAACGCGTTTATAACTGTCTGCGAAGAGTCGGCGCTGCGAACGGCGCAGTTGTCTGATCAAAAGATAAAGAATGGAACGGCCGGAGCGCTTGAGGGAGTTCCAATTGCCCTGAAGGATTTGTTTATGACCAAGGGAATCCGCACCACAGCCGGATCGAAGATGCTCCAGAATTTCATTCCTCCCTACGAATCCACTGTGTCGCAAAAATTATTGGATGCAGGCGCGGTGGTTCTCGGAAAAACTAACATGGACGAATTCGCCATGGGCTCCGCAAACATAACCAGCCGCTATGGTCCGGTGGTGAATCCATGGAGCCTGGACAAAAAACTTGTTCCGGGCGGCTCTTCCGGAGGGTCTGCCGCCGCTGTCGCCGGTTATCTGTGCGCAGCTGCTACCGGATCCGATACCGGCGGGTCAGTGCGGCAACCGGCTGCATTTTCTGGAATCGTCGGATTGAAACCAACCTACGGACGATGCTCCCGCTACGGCATGACGGCATTCGCTTCGTCCCTTGATCAGGCTGGACCGTTGACCAGGACCGTACGAGACGCTGCTATATTTTTGAGGATAATTTCGGGCCACGACGAAAAGGATTCCACCTCCGCTGCAAGGCCAGTGCCGGATTTTGAGTCGTTTGCTGGAAAATCCATAAAAGGAATGAAAATTGGACTGCCAAAGGAATACAGAATGGATGGGATGTCGGAGGAAATCGTAGATTTCTGGCGAAAAGGAGCGGAGATATTGAAGGAGGCTGGCGCGGAGATCATAGACGTCTCTCTTCCGCATTCAAAATATGCGCTGCCTGCATACTACATCATTGCCCCTGCGGAGGCCTCTGCTAATTTGGCCAGATATGACGGCGTTCGGTATGGTTTCCGGGCTGAAGGAAAAAATTTGAGGGAAATGTATGAGAATACCAGGGCTGAAGGTTTCGGCGACGAGGTAAAACGTCGCATTTTGATCGGCACATACGTGCTGTCGGCCGGCTACTACGACGCATACTATCTGCGCGCTCTGAAGGTTCAAAAATTGATTCGGCAAGATTTTGTTTCCGTATTCAAAGAAGTGGATGTACTGCTGACTCCCAGCACTCCAAACAGCGCGTTTGCGTTTGGAGAAGAACCAAAAGATCCTGTCTCCATGTATCTGAATGACGTATGCACCGTTACGGCAAACATGGCAGGGCTGCCTGGCGTCTCTATCCCAATTGGTTTGGACAAACAGAGCCGTCCGCTGGGACTTCAGCTGATAGCCCCGCATTTTATGGAGGAATCATTGATTCAAGTGGGTGCTATTCTGGAAGATGGCGCTAATTTCCCGATGTTGAAGGAGGAGTCCTGATGGACTATGTCGAGACGTCCAGCGGCAAATGGGAATTGACCATCGGTTTGGAAATACATGCACAGATCATTTCAAATTCGAAATTATTTTCTTCCGCATCCACAAAATTTGGCTCGGCTCCCAACGAGAATGTTTCCTTCGTGGACGCTGCTCTTCCAGGCGTTTTGCCTGTAATCAATTCATTCTGCGTTGATCAAGCCATCAAAACCGGATTAGGACTCAACGGCCGCATAAATTTCGTTTCGTTTTTTGATCGAAAGAATTATTTCTATCCGGATTTGCCGCAGGGGTACCAGATATCCCAGTATAAGCATCCCATCGTAAGCGGCGGATACGTCGAAATTGAGACAGATGGCGGCGGCCAGAGAAAAATCAACCTGGAGCGCATCCACATTGAGCAGGACGCCGGCAAAAGCATCCACGATCAGAGCGCCACGAAATCTTTTATAGATCTGAATCGTGCAGGAATTGCTCTGATGGAGATCGTCACCAAGCCGGACATGCACAGCGCAGAGGAAGTATCTGTTTTCCTGCGGAAATTGCGGTCAATCTTACGTTATTTGGGAACCTGCGATGGAAATATGGACGAGGGCAGCATGCGAGCAGATCTGAACATATCTCTGCATCGTCCGGAAACGGAGCTTGGAACTCGAGCCGAGATAAAAAACGTGAATTCCATAAAATTCCTCGCTGCAGCCGTGGCTTTTGAAACGGCCAGACAAATTGAAATACTGGAATCCGGCGGGAAAGTGGATCAGGAAACACGCCTCTTCGATAGTACAACTGGAGAAACTCGTCCCATGAGGTCCAAAGAGGACGCTCAGGATTACAGATACTTTCCGGAACCCGATCTTCCGCCGCTGGTGCTTGATCCAGCGCGCATAGAGGCCATTCGCAGGACTATCCCGGAATTGCCGGATGATAAGGCCAGGAGGTTGCAGCTGGAGTATGATCTGCCACACTACGACGCCACTATCATAGCTTCGGAAATTGAGATGGCGAATTTTTATGAAGACGCTCTGAAGCATAGCGGATCAAACGATAAGAATACTGCTAAAATGCTGTCCAATTGGCTACTGGGAGACCTGTTTTCACTATTGAATAAGCACGGAAAATCCATTACCGAGAGTAATGTCTCCACGCAAAATCTTGCAGAATTGATCATGCTCATAAAAACCGACGTAATATCAGGTAAAATAGCTAAAGACGTTCTGGAAGCCGTGTGGGAGAGCGGCAAAAGTCCATCTGACATAGTAGAAGAAAAAGGTTGGCGGCAAATCACATCGTCGGACGAAATAGAGGCTATTATCTTAAAAGTACTTGAAGAGCACATGGATAAAGTTGCAGAATACAAAAGCGGCAAGGAGAAGCTTTTCGGTTTTTTCATCGGTCAGGCGATGCAAAAAACCCATGGAAAAGCTAATCCGCAGCTGTTGAATAGTGTTCTACGCAAGCTTATTACGAAAGGAGTATGAGACTTGGTTAATAAAGGTAAGAATAGAACAGGTCTCTCAATGGAGAAATCTGTTCCTGTTTGTGAGACGTCCAGGAAACATCTTTGCATCTGTGGCGGATCTGTTGTTTTGGCGTTGCTTTTGGTCGCCGCGTATTGTTTTTACAATTGCTGCAATAAAAAAAATTCGGCCTGCGTTGGACCTCTAGCTGGAGAATATCAAGCGAAGATTGCGCTGCTGCAGAGCGAGGTGTCCAAATTGAAATCCGAAATGCAGCAGATTACGCAGCATACGGATCAAAAACTAGTGCATAGGCGAGATAATATTCGGGAGAAGTGGAAAGCTTGGATGGCCCTTAGATCCAAAATAGAGTCTCAAGAGCAGCCGACAGTAGAGCTGGAGAGATTTCGCAAATTATTTATAGATGACGCAGAAACCTTAGAACTGGTAGAGAAACTGATACACGGGCTTGGCTTCGACAAAGATACGAACGACGGTAAGATACTTGCGGCCTGTAAAAAGTATTTTAAAAAAGTAATAAAATTTAAAAAAGTAGATCACAGAAAATTAATGAAAATTTCCGGTTATGTGTTATCATCACCGAATAATTGTTTTAAGGAGGAGAAAGAATGAATAAATTGTTCTCGGAAATATTAAAAGTTCTTCTTGTGATAGTCCTGATAGTAGCTGCGGCTTATCTTACCGGGAACTGGGAAGCTTTAATACGTCTTCTTAAGCATGGAGCACAAGAAATAATTGGACTATGTGTACGCGCAGGTACTGAATTCTCCAGCATTAAAGAGCATTTCAAATGGTAAGCGACGGCAATTGTGGGTGATAGTGGGAAATATTGCCGCCTTTTTAAGGCTCATGCTATTCGCCGTGCTGTTTTTTATGGCGGTATACTACGGCGGTAACGTTTCGTTTGGTGAAGCTAAGAATTCTGTCGATGTTCATATTGCCGTCGTTGTGTTGGCTGTTGGCGCGTTTATCTACGTTTTTAGAAAAATTTGCCTGTTCTTTCGAAGAATATGCTCCGTTTTTTTAGGAAAACCCAATCATGAGAAGGGATTGGACAATTTGCAATTTGCCTTTTCTAGCATGTTGCTGCAGGATGTGTCATCGGCTGTCAAATTCATAGCAAAGGCAAAAAAGTGTTTGGGCGATATTCCGCTGATATCATGGCTAGAGGGGCAAGCTAGTCTTGCCAACAATGACGAACATGCGGCTAAGTCCATTTTTTATGCTCTATCGGCCCGTGAAAAAGGGACTGTATTTGGGGCGCATAGTCTGTGGCAAATTGCTAAGAAAAGCAAATCTGATAGCGACGCTCTGAGCGCCATAAGTGCAATGCTGAAGGCGTCGCCTAATTCGCAGCGGCTAATTAGGCAGGCCATAGCCATTTCCGTAAAAAGTAGAAATTTTTCTATGGCTAGGAAACAGTTGTCGTCCCTTCAAAAAAGTGAAAAAAATAGAATTATAGAAGCGATTATTTGCTTTGAAGAAGGTTTTTTTACAAAAAACATTGGATTGATAAAAAAAGCTTTTATGTTAGCTCCGGAATTAACTGATAATGCAATTTTTTACGCCGAATGCTTGATGAAAGACAAAGAATACAGGAACGCGCGCAAAGTTCTTCTGAAAACATTTAAAATTTTCCCAACACAAGATGTTTTTGATAGATATGTTTCTTGCGGAGAGGACACTTCTGACCTTGATAGAATAAAATTAGGAAAAAAGTTAGTAAATGAAGCTTCAGAGTCTTGGGTTGGATATTTTGGTCTTGCCAAATTGCTTATGGAGGCCGATATGCGGCAGCCGGCGTTTCAAAACTTACTAATGGCCTACGATAGAGAACAATACGATTTTATTGCCAGCGAGTTAAGGAAGGTTGCAGGCATGTTAAGCGATCCTAAGCCGACTGCAGCAGCGGAGATACTACTGAAACCGTTAAAATCCAAACGTGTAGCTTTTCTTTGGAGATGCGCAGAATGTGGAGCGGAGGAAGGGCGCTGGACGGCAATATGTGGATGTTGCAATGGGATAGGGGATTATCGTCGCGAAAGCAACGTCTTGGATGCTTCGGTCAATGGAATTGAACAGATCCGTCAGAATTCCGCATAATTTAGGCATAACTTCATGGTGCGATCGGTGAGAGTTGAACTCACGACCCCGAGATTAGGAATCTCGTGCTCTATCCGTCTGAGCTACGACCGCACTGACAGAGCGCTAGCATACACAAATTTCGTTTGACTGTACATAGAGTTGTCGGCGCTAAAAACCATAGACTTCTTGAAATCACATCGGAAGAAATTCGCGAAAAGATATGTATATGTCCATGAAATTTTGGTAGAGTAGGGCGCGTGTGCGGGAGTATGCCATGTCCTCGAAGAATCCGTGGGAAAACGACGAAAAAAATTCTAGAAAAAAAGGCGGCTTAGGTAATGATTTTTTATTTGATTTTATCGAAAAAGTAGCAAAAAAAATCTGGAATTTTGGGAGTACTAGCAGCAGTGGGAGGAATGGTGATCCGTCGCTGAAGTTTTCGTTTCCCACCGTTGTCATTGTCGTTTGCGTTCTATATTTTGGATCAGGATTCTACCAAGTTCAGCATAATCAACGGGGCGTCGTGCTCAGATTCGGCGAGTGGGTACGCACGGTCGGCCCTGGATTGCAGTATATTCTTCCATATCCATTTGAAACGGTCTTTTTGCAGAAGGTAACAACCGTTAACCAGATAGACGTCGGTTCGTTCTTCAAAAATCAACAGGATGAAAGCCTAATGCTGACCGGAGATTCTAATTTAGCCAACATTAGCTTCAGCGTTTTGTGGAAAATAAAGGACGATGGCGTAGAAGATTATCTTTTTAATGCTAAAGCTCCTGAGATTACCGTAAGAGCGGTTGCCGAAAGCGCTATGCGTGAAGTTGTGGGGCAGACTCCGTTCACCTATGTCCAAACGGAAGGACGTGGCGAAATTCAAAATAAGGTGAGAGAAACTCTGCAGGCGGTTATGGATGAATATAGGATGGGAATTGAGATCATCAGAGTAGAACTGCAGAGAGTCGAGCCTCCTGCGTCGGTGATAGACTCATTTAGGGACGTGGAACGCGCCCAGGCGGAGCAACAGAGCGAAAAAAATAAAGCGGAAGCCTATGATAGGGAGACTCGTGCTCGTACTCGAGGCTTAATAGCTGAAAAACTCAACAGCGGAGAAGCTCAAAAGCGCTCCATTATAGAAACTGCTCGCGGAGCGACGGCGAGATTTTTATCGGCCTATTCTCAATACAAGTTGGCTCCAGATATTGTCTCAAAGCGCCTGTATATTGAAACAATGAGAGATATTTATTGCGACGTTAATAAAATTGTAATTGATAGCGATGTTAAATCCGTCCCATATCTACCATTGACGGAACTTGCTAAAGTAAAAAATGACAAAGCGGAGACGGAAAAATGAATAGAGTGACATCCTATGTAGTTATTATAATTACCGTGCTTCTCATGTTGAGCGAGGGGATGTTCACCGTAAATCAGATTGAGCAAGCAGTAGTTACAAGATTGGGCGATCCTGTCAGAGTCATAAAAGATCCTGGTTTGCATTTTAAGATCCCTCTTTTGGAAACGGTAGCATTTTTCGATAAGAGGTTGATGAGCGTTGAATTGCAGGCGTTAGAGGTGACTCTTGGAGACAAAAGGCGCATTATGGTCGACGCCTTCGGACGTTATAGAATCACGGATCCTCTGAAATTTTACCAGTCTGTTGGCAGCGAAAATGGAGTTCTAATAAGGCTGAATCCAGTGGTGTTGGGAAGTTTAAGCAGCGTTCTCGGAGGAGTCAGTTTATCGTCGCTGCTCTCCGATACTAGAATTTCTGCTATGAATAAAATTCGCGACGAGGTAAACAAGGCTGCGAGGGGATTTGGCATTGACGTAGTTGATGTAAGAATTAGAAAAACTGACTTGCCATACCAGAATAGCGACGCGATCTGTAGGCGCATGATTAGCGAAAGAGAAAGGGAAGCTCGAGAGCTGCGCGCTAAAGGTATAGAAATGTCTAAGATCATAAAATCTACCGCTGATAAAGAAAATTCCATAGCAATAGCTCAGGCAAACACAAAGGTACAAATTTTGATTTCCGAAGGAGAGCTGGAGGCCAATAAAATCTATACGGAGGCGTTCTCTAAAGATAAGAAGTTTTTTGAATTTTTTCAATCGCTGGAAGCTTATCGTTCTTCTTTTCGTTCTAGAAATTCCACTTTTGTTATCTCTCCCAAAAGCGAGTTTTTTAACGTTATGAGATCTGGAGTTTCCTAGTCAATGAAAATACAGTTTCGTCTATTTTCTTTGATAACTCTGTTGTTTTGCGCAGAGGTCCAATGTATTCCAGGCATTAACAAGCTTATGGAAACGGTTGTGGAGGTGATTACATCCGAAAAGGGCGGCGCTGAAGAGTTTGGCAAAAAGGAATCGTCCGATGGAGTCGCCAAAGAGTCGTCTGATGGAGCGGGCTTTATCATCGATGAAAACGGTTACATAGTTACCAATTGCCACGTAATTAATTCCTCCGAAAAAATAAAGATAATTTTGTCCAACGGAAAGGAATATTTCGCTCAAATCGTAGGTAAGGATGAGCGTTCTGATATCGCTCTGCTAAAGATAGATAGCAAAACAAAACTTCCATTCGTGAGGTTCGCTGATTCAGATAAAATAGAGGTGGGTGATCAGGTTGTAGCCATAGGAAATCCGTTTGGTTTTAAAAAAACAGTCACTTCTGGAATTATTTCCTACAAAGGAAGGGATCTATCGGATAAAATTTCCGAACTTGGCGTTGGCGGCGATTCAGTTTTGTATTTGCAGACGGATGTAACCGTAAACTATGGCAATTCTGGAGGGCCTCTTTTTGCGTCCAGCAGCGGTGAAGTCGTCGGCATGATAACGGTATTTTTTTCTGAAGACGGGCGCAGCATCGGTATAAATTTTGCTATTCCATCCAATACCATGAAAACTGTCATTAACCAGCTACGTAATTTTGGAAAAATGCGGCGTAGTTGGACTGGAATATCGGCGTCTCAGTTGGATTACGAAGTTTCTAAGGCTCTTGGACTCACAGAAGAGCAAGGATTGGGCGTGGCGATTACTAGGGTTGAAAAAAATTCCCCTGCTTCGGCAGCCGGCATTCAAGTTAGCGATATGTTGTTATCCATCAATGATGAAAAAATTACGAAGAATACAAATCTAGAATACATGCTCAGCAATCTTCCAATAGACAGAGTTGTGCCAGTGCAAATTCTAAGGCATGGCGTTACCATGAAACTAAGCCTGAAGGTCGGATCCCGCAGCGACGACGATTTTTCCTATGGATTTAGCGAAGACATTCATATCCAACGGGACATTCCGCACGAAAAAATTGACAACGTAGGCATAGAAGTTACTGATCTGACAGTCGATTTGAGAAAAATTTTTGAAATTCAAGATACAATGAATGGAGTTTTGATATCTCGCTTGGGCGACTATAAGGGATCTGATATTTCCATTGGAAGCGTGATATTGATGATTAATCAAACTCCGATATCGTCGGTGAATGAACTTAGACTTGAGCTTCAAAAAATATCTGCGGGCGAGGATGCAAAAAAGTGCGGAAAAGTGGCTCTTTTTGTCTTCGATCCCAAAATTAGGCGTTACGATTATGTAGCCATTCCGTTAAAGCTGAATGGCGCCGACAGAAAGGAACAGTTGAAAACAAAGAGCGCCGATAAAAAAGAGCGGTCAATTTAGTTAGCTATAGAGCGCATATTGTCAGCTGATTATTCCTCCTCCCAAGACCTGTTCTCCGTCATAGAAAACACAGTGCTGTCCGCGAGCGACTCCGTATTCGGGTTTTGATAGCTCCACGTAATATTTATCAGAATTTTTTACGATTTTCGCGCTGGTTTTTGGGGTTGATGATCTAATTTTCACTTCACAATCTCCTAAATATGGCTCGTTGATGAAGACTACTTCCTCCAGAGCAATTGTTCGAGAGCTGACGCCTTCTTTATTCGCTACAATTACAAGATTTTTTTCAATATCCAATGCCTTGACAAAAAACGGTCCGCCGGACAGTCCCAGTCCCCTGCGTTGACCTACAGTATAATTTATGAGGCCGTCGTGTTTGCCTAAAATCTTTCCATTTTCATCGACGACGTCTCCTCTGGAAGAGACTCTGGAGGAGTTGTTTTTAATGAACGAAACATAATCTCCGTTGGGTATGAAACAAACGTCTTGACTATCGGATTTTTCGGCCACGTGGACGCCAAATTTCGCTGCAAGCTCCCGTGTATAACTTTTGTGATAGTCTCCCAAAGGAAATTCCGTATGCTTTAGGATTTCACCGCTAACTCTGTAAAGGAAATAGCTTTGATCGCGGGCTGCGCTGGTTGCTTGCAGTAGTTCTACCTTGTCTACGATCTTTTTTAGACGAGCATAGTGGCCAGTGACAATTAAATCGGCATTTTCTTGTTTTTTGAGTTCATCCAGATATTTAAATTTCAAAAATCTGTTGCACATGACACAGGGATTAGGGGTAATTCCGCTTTCATACGATTGTACGAAATAATCCATTACGTAGCGCTTAAAATCGGCCGTACAGTCCATGACTTTATGCTCAATGTTTAAATAATCAGCGACTTTTTTGGCGTCATTGACCGCTAAGCTTGCGCCCGGACTCTCGAACATTTTAAAGGTACATCCGACGACCTCGAAACCTCTTTCCTTCATTATCGCAGCTGATGTGGAGCTGTCTACTCCTCCTGACAAGCCAACAATGCACTTCACTGTTTATCTAACCTTTAACGCTTTCTCAAAAACGATGAAATATATCAAAAATTTGCAGGTTTCTGAAGAAAAAAACAAAGGCGTCGCTGAATTTCCCATACCTTTTCGAAGATCAACGTAGCGGAAACTCTATACCGAAAACACGGAACAAAAAAGGAATTCATTCCTTGCCAGTTGCCACTCAAATATCAAACACACCATCGATCTCGGTTAACGACCGATTGTTCCATATTGCGGAGAGAAAAACACAACGCCAAACGCCAACGCGCCAAGCACGCTAGCATTCGGCGTAATTATAAAACAACGCAGATCTATTCAACCACTGAAATTGCAACGCGGTTCATTCTGTAGATCTCTTCCTGCGTTCCCTGAGCGGCAATAGGACGATCTTTACCATAGGATATGGTTCTTATGCGATCGCCGGAAATGCCGTGATCCATGAGGTATCTAGCGGCTGAGTCAGCTCTTCTTTCGCCCAATCCAAGATTGTACTCTCTGGTGCCGCGCTCGTCGCAGTGTCCTTCTATCAGGACCTTTCTTCCGACGTTTTCCTTCAACCAG
>JAISOD010000064.1 GCA_031275895.1 Holosporaceae bacterium
TCCAGAAAGAATTTTCGTAAGTCGTTGGCTCTGGATATAGCGCTTAAAATTCTCAATCGGCCTGCGTTTTTCATAAAAAAGACTCTGAAGTACGCCCTAAATATGGCAAACGACGTAACTTTTTCCTATGCAAAGGGAATTTTTCAGCGCGATATCGTTACAGTAAGCATATCCTGCTCCTCTCCGGATAATCTTGCTGATTCTCTGAAAGTTTTCGGATATTTGAAAAATAAGTTGCTGACGCTGGGAGTATCCGATAATGAATTGGAGATTATTAAACGTAATGAAAAACTCGCGCAAGCTTACCAAAAAGACGATGTTGAACACATAGCCAATCATTTTGGGTGGTTTCTGGCATGCGGATATTCGCTAAAAGATATTCAAATATCCGATGAAATTATTTCTTCCATAACAACGTCGGAATGCAATCGGGTTCTTCGGGAAGTTTTTTCGCCAATTCCAAAAGCCCAGCTGCGAACGATTCCGAAAGATTACAATCGTGATTAAAAAGTTATCATTTATTTTGCTCTTAGCGACTTTTTATTCGCTTCAGGGAGAAGAGCATAAGAGGAAACTGCCCATATACAGCATCAAACAGCTATACTCTCTTTCCGGAACTAAGTTTTGGTTCATGAGCGACGACAGCGCTCCTTTAGTTCACGTGAGAATTGTTTTCAAAAACTCCGGAGCTTCTCATCAGGAAAAATCGAATGTCGGCGTACCTAAATTTTATTCCCATGCCGTTTTCTGTGGTTCAGGAAAATACAATTATGTTGAATTTAAGAAAAAATGCTCGGACATATCTCTGAAATTATCATGTCAAGCAGGTATGGATGTAATAATTTTTTCAATGACGACGCCTAAGATTGTTATGGACGAGGCCGCAGAACTTTTTAATATGGCCCTGAACTCTCCGATTTTTGAAAAAGATAAAGTGAAAGAAATTCAAGAAGGAATCGGATATTCTATGCAAAGCTACGCCGACAATCCAATCAGCTCTGCGCTTCATATTTTCGTTCCGGCAATAATTTTCAAATCCCATGCCTATGAAACTGGAATTCGTGGAAGCTCAGAAAATTTTATGAAATTGTCCATCGACGATCTTAAGAAATACAAAGAACAATTCTTGGTAACCGCCAACGCAGAGGCTTGCGTATTCGGAGACCTTTCGGCAAAAGAGGCCGTCTCGCTGCTGGATAAGATTTTATCTAAAATGGAGAAAGGACAACCTGCGAAAGATCGCGTTCCGGACACTACGCCTCTGTTAAGCTCAGAAGTCGTTAAATATTACGCAGACGGTCCCCAAAGCGCCGTAACGTTTATTTTAAAAAATGAAAAACCACTGTCTCCGCGAAGAGCAGCTGCGACAATTCTATATCGCATTCTGGGAGAAAATTGTTTATTCAGAAGTAGAATAATGTCAGAACTGAGGACAAAACATGGGCTAATATACAGCGAGTTCATCGTTCCTATAGATTTGGGCCATGCCAGTTATATTTTCGGAGTACTTTGGACAGACAATTCAAAGGTTCGGCAGGCTATGGCAGCGTTGACAAAAGTCGTTAGAGATCTAAGAGAAAAAGGCCTGACAAAGGAAGAGCTAGAATTCGCGAAAAATAACATTATGGGAACATTGTTCGTGGGCTTGAGAACGTCAGGAGATTTCTGTGATTTCTGCTTCAAAAAAATGATAGATGGATTCGGGATAGACACGTTACAGTATTCGCTGGAAAAAATTATGAAGGTGGAGCTGAAAGAGATCAACGATCTAGCCAAAGAACTCCTGGATGAAAACAATATGTCATGGCTGGTGATTGGCGGCGGCGAGTGATGAAAAAAACCCTAGCAGTTCTTTTATTTCTCTCACAGATCATGTGGCGCGGAGAATCTTCTTCGGAAACGAACGCTATAAACGACAGTTTCAGCAATAAATTTGCGGAATATGTCATTGAGGACGGTTCCGTCGCTACTATGTGTGAAAATTTCCGTGTGCCCATTGTTTTGGTCGGACTGGTTTTTGACGTCGGATCGCTCGACGCTCCTTTGAATAAATTTGGCGTCGCCGAAATAGTCGCCAACAACATAATTCATTCGGAAACTAAGAAGCAGCTGCGAAGTCTTGGCGTCTCTTATAGAATAACAGTATCTGAGACCTATACTGAAATTTTAGCGGAAATGCATCCAAAACATATCAAAAGATTCTTTCAAATTATGCGCGAAAATCTTTCCAAATTCTCTGTGACTAATCTAAAAGTGCTGAAAAAGCAAATGGTTATTGACTATAGGCTGGTCGACTACTACTCGGAGAATATTGTAAAAAACGCAATCTTTTCACACACAGAATTAAAGGACAAGAATGCCGCCCATCAAATATTTAATGAAAAATCGCTGCAATCAATCTCTGAAGAAGACGTAAAACAGTTTTTCCACAACAATTATTTCAATTGCCATCTGGCCATTATCGTCAGCGGGGCCTCCAATCTTCAGGATCTTTTGGAAAATTTGCCGTTAATGAGAATCAACAATCGTCGCAGAGGAATTTCTCGTGATTTTTGCGAAAATCAGGGTTTCAAGGATATTTTTCTAGAAAGCAAATATATCGGCAGATCGCTGAGATATTTCTATAAAATCTCTGGCGAAGATAATAACGACTTGTTCAACGTATTTTTTTGTATTTTTAATTATGAAATATTCAAATTTTTCGAAAAGATGCATCCGTTGCTTGCTGGGTACGAGGTTAATGACATCCTGGATCATGGAGACTGTCTGCGAGGTATTTGCTTGCACCCGCGTGGAGACGTTTCGCTGGAGAAACTGCGCATGATGTATGAAATTTTCGTAGAGCGCATGCGGAAAAAACTCTTTTCTCGGGAATTTTTAGCTAAAGTCGCTCAAATAAGCGATTATCAGTATAGATTTTTATCTGTTAGTCCGAGGGATCTCTATATAAAAATGCGAGATACTTATATGTCTGGTAGAGGCGTCAATTCCATCTATAAAATTCAAGATAAAATCAAAAGCGCGCATCCGCAAACTTTGAGAACATTCGCTGAAAAGATACTTGGGAAAAATTTGATCTTTAGGATTACCACCAGATATAACGCTAGAGCGCCTTAATGAAACTGGGTGGTTAGCGCTCTGGTATTTCTTTTAGCGTCAAGATACCATGAAGGCAGTCTTGTGGGTTATGGAGAAAATTGACAATGGAAGAGTATACCGTTTCGCGATTATCGGCCTTGATAAAAAGATCTTTTGAGCAAAATTTCAGTGGAATTATTTTAAAAGCAGAGGTTAGCGCCCTGAAAGTTCATTCCTCCGGGCATCTGTATTTCACGCTAAAAGATGCAGACGCAGTCATCGACGCAGTCTGCTGGAAAGGCATCGCCCAAAAACAAAAAGTGAGGCTGGAAGATGGTATGGAGGTTCGATGCTTTGGACGCGTAACCACCTATCAGTTACATTCCAAATACCAATTTACAGTTGATAAGTTTGAACTGGCAGGCACAGGCGAGCTACTCAGGTTACTGGAGGAACGCAAAAAGAAACTTGCCGCCGAGGGTCTCTTTGACCAGTCTAGAAAAAAGCCTCTCCCAAAGATTCCGAAATTGATAGGAATAATTACATCTCCAACCGGAGCCGTCATAAAGGACATGCTACATAGAATTGGGCAGCGTTTTCCGCGTGAAATCCTCCTGTGGCCTACGCTTGTGCAGGGACCTGAGGCCGCCAGCCAAATCGCAGACGCCATAGGCGGCATGAACTCTCTTCCAATAGATAAAAGGCCGGATCTGTTGATAGTAGCTCGTGGCGGCGGCAGTTTTGAAGACCTAATGCCATTCAACGATGAAAGCGTGGTGCGAGCTGTGGCGAAAAGTCAAATACCAATAATTTCGGCCGTTGGTCATGAAACAGATACTACATTGATCGATTATGCAGCCGATCTGCGAGCTCCGACTCCCACAGCTGCGGCCGAGTTTGCAGTTCCAGAAATAATGGCGCTGCGCGCTGGAGTGGCTGAAGTTTTTTCGCGATTAACCTTTTTGATTTCCAATAATTTGGATAAGAAAAAAATATTTCTTCAATCAAATAGAATACTGAACATAGAAAGCATTGTTTCCGAAAGAATTCAGAGGATTGATTACATTTTTGATAGAATAATTGCCGCTAGAAACAATATTTACTGGAAAAGCAGCGTATCACTGGAGAAAATTAAGCTTCTCAAGCCCGTGGTTCAGAAAAATATTGATGAAATCTTTCAAAAATTGTCTTTTTTGTTCGCCGCGCAATTTGAGAGCGCTAAAAATCTTTTGATGCTCGCCTCCAGCGGCATTGAGTCCAATTCCTACGCTAATATTTTGAAAAAAGGGTTTGCTTTTGTGGAATCAAACGATTCTTTGCCCATTGCATCAGTAAAAGAAGCGGAAAAATATTCGAATTTTGACTTGGTGTTTTGTGATGGCAGACTGCAGGTATGCCCAAAGACGCTACAAAAAAATCTGTTCACTGACTGAATTTCATTTGGTAAGGAATTTCCACAATTATGCGAGTGTCTTCGCTTTTTCTTTTTCTGTAAAGCAACGCAGTTTTAAAAATGGTTGCCGTCTGATTATGCAGAATGTTTCTCCAGAATTTACCAGGAACAAAGCTGGGCATTACCACTATGGTTTTGCCTCTTTCTGGATCGCGTAAATCCTGCTCATACAGAAAATCCAGAAATGGATTAACGATTGATCTGTAAGGAGACGTCAATATCACCAGAGGCATTGAGAAATTCATGGCTCGCCATGTGAGCTTCAAACGCTCGGTTTCTTGTTTATTAACGTCCACAAGAACAGCCGTCACATCGTCGGACAAAGACGCTGAGAACCTCAGCGCGGCAAGAGTTCCCTTATGAATTCTTGAGACAGGAATGACAACTTTAGGCCTAGCATTTTTTATGGGTTTTAGGAGATTTCCCAATTGCCCTCTCCTGAGATCCAGTTCTGTGTTAGTTTCTTTGTACCTTCGATTTATCTTGCGGAAAAGACAAAACAGAACCGGTATTAGCAGAAGAACTATCCATGCTCCGCGAGAAAATTTACTTTCCACAATGGTCAGGAGCGTGACGAATGTGGCGATTGCTCCTACGGCGTTGATGAGAACTTTTACATGCCAACTTTCTCCTCTATTTTTAATCCAATGTCTGACCATACCAGCTTGAGAAAGCGTGTACGATATAAAAACTCCGAGAGAATAGAGCGGGATCAGAGAATGCGAATCGCCATTGAAGGCGATTATCAACATCATGGATGCTAACGCCAGCATTATAATACCATTGGAAAGCGCCAGTCTATCGCCCAAATTAGCGAATCTTGTTGGAATATATTTTTCCCTGGCCAACACATAGGCAAGTCTTGGGAATCCGGAGAAAGCTGTATTGGCAGCCAGCAATAATATGGCGGCCGTAGCCGACTGCACGACGTAGTAAAGGAACCCCGTTCCCATAATATTTTTCGCGATTTGGGAGATAACGCTCTCGTCGGTCTTGGGAATAATCGCGTACTTGTTCGCTAAAAAGGTAATTCCGAAAAACATGAAGGATAGAATGATAACCATGGCCGCCAAGGTTATTTGAGCGTTTTTATACTGCGGCTCTTTAAAAGCCGTGACTCCATTCGCAATGGTTTCAATGCCGGTTAAAGCCGAACATCCGGAGGCAAACGCCCTCAAAATTACCATAAAAACCAACATCTCTCCTGCATTATTAGACATGGGAGCAATCTTTCTGGCTGGTCCATCCGAGAAAAATCCCCAAAAAATCATGAAAAATACCAGAGCCAAAAAACAATAGGTTGGTATTGACAGAATTCCGGCAGATTCTCTAGCACCGCGCAAATTTGAGATAGTTATGAGCAACAATGCCATCAAACAAAGAGAAACCTCTTTGTGAACCATGGACGGAAATGCAGATGTAATGGCGCAGGCTCCGGCTGACAGGCTCACTGCTACTGTTAGCGTGTAGTCTATGAGTAATGCTGAAGCGGTTATCAGGCCAAAAAACTCTCCAAGATTTTGATAGGCTACGGAAAATGCTCCTCCGCCGCTGGGATATGCCTTTATCGTTTGCCAGTAGGAAACGGCCACTATAAACAGCAATCCAACGATGGTTCCGGCAATGGATAGCGAAAACGAATAGGCCGCCAGCGCTCCTAGAGCCAGGAGAATTTCCTCGGTGGCATAGGTTACTGATGATAAAACGTCGGAGGAAAAAATCGCCAACGCCTTGAGTTTTGTCAGTCGCTCAGAAATTAAATTCTCAGTTTTTAATGGATTTCCCAATATGAAACTAACCAGGCTCATCGGCGTTTCCCAGCACTTTTTTCAGTTCGTCTATTTCAGTTTGTAAATCCAAACGTTTCTGTACCTCGATGTTGTTGGATTGAATTAGTTCTAGAATTCTTTTTCGAAGATTTTTTATTTCTCCAAGCATAACTTCCATATAGTTGCGAGCGGAAGCCACAAAATGCGCGTCAGCTTTATTTTGCTCTCCGCTATAATAGTCAAACAACGCTATGGGATTGCCGTCTGCGTTGGGCGTAACCCAAGCAGTGTCGACGCCCTTATCTTCCACCACATCCCATGGCGCCGGAGTGGCGTTTCTTAACTGTTCCTCCAGAAAATTGATATCTTCGGGAGTTAGCACCTGTTTCATGGAAAAACTTACGTCGGTTCAGCCGAATCCTTGGGAAGCTGCTGCTGCGCCTCTTCTTCAGATTTTGCTACAACCAGTTTTATTGGAGCCGATACTTCCGGGTGAAGATCGACGGAAATACTATAGGTACCCAAAAGCTTAACAGGCGAATTTAAATTAATCTGCCCGGCCTTAACTGTAAATCCCAATTCCTTCAGGGCAGAGGCTATATCTCTGCCGGTGACGGATCCGTAGAGATGATCTTTTTCGCTTGCCTGACGGATCAAAACCACAGACAAATCCTTCATCTTTTCTGCAATCTTCATGGCCTCTGATCGCGTTTCTGCATTTTGCGCTTCAATCTGAGATCTTTTATCTGCGAAATACTTGAGATTTTCGTCGCTGGCCCTCAGCGCTATTTTTTGCGGCAACAAATAATTTCTTGCGAATCCCGGCTTGACGTTTACAACATCCCCAATGCCGCC
The DNA here is from genome assembly GCA_031275895.1 of Holosporaceae bacterium. Taxonomy (GTDB): domain Bacteria; phylum Pseudomonadota; class Alphaproteobacteria; order UBA3830; family UBA3830; genus JAIRZM01. The sequence continues at coordinate 7,156 of JAISOD010000064.1, forward strand.
CAATTTTGCGACTCTCTGCAGTAGAACAATTTTCGTGTACAGCATCAATTAACCCTCAAGCAATACCGAATCGTAATATATAAAATGGTCGCTCGCATTGCAATGCGATTTATTTTGCTTTGGAAGTGGAGTATAAATATAGGCAGTCAGAAGTCTGGATGCCCTAGCTTTTAAGAATCTGAGGGATTTTAAAGCTAAATTTCCATTTCAGCTTGAAAAAATGTATTTATGTGCAATAATGGGCGCGAAAATTTTGCTAAACGCGTAAATAGATGGCTGCGTTGCATTAAGTCTGTGTTTAATGGGGCTCCATGGATATAGAACGACACATAAAAAGTATTATTGAACAAATCGATCCAGATTCCTCAAGGCTAGAAAAGACTCCGTCGAGGGTCGCTAAAGTTTGTAAGGATTCGTTTTCCGGATACGGACTAGATATTTCCAACGTAGTCGACAAATTTTATGATTCTCCAATGGACGATTTAATAATTTTGAAAAATATTCGTTTTGAATCCTACTGCGAGCATCATTTGGTTCCCATGATTGGCACGGCGAGCGTTGGTTATGTGCCGCAGGGTAAAATTGTCGGCGCAAGCAAACTGGCGCGTATCGTTGATTGTTTCGCGCGTAGAATGCAATTGCAGGAGCGCATGACCATGGAGATCGCGCATGCTCTCGAATCTGTTCTAGACGTAAAATGGGTCGGCGCGTATTTGGAAGCGGAACATTTCTGCATTTCTCGCAGAGGAGTGAAAAAGCAAGAATCAAAGTTCGTAACGAGATATTTTTGCGGAACTCTAAAGAACGATCTCAATTTGCGGCGAGAATTTTTGGAGAGCGTTAGAGAAAATTGATAGGATTAATCGCCGTAGTCGACGCAGATTTCGGCGTCTCGAAAAATAGAAGCATTCCATGGAGTTTTCCAGAAGATAGACGGTTATTCTACGCCAAAACAAAAAATAGCGTTCTAGTAATGGGAAAAAACACATTTTTGGAAACGGAAGAAATTCCTCTGAAGGGTAGAATCAACTGCGTAGTCTCCCGTGAATTGAGTTTGAAAGGCCATAACGACGAATCGATCGTAAAATTTCAACCCAATGTCCGAATTTTCCAAACTATCGAGGACGTATGCGCAGAATACGATGATTTTTGGTTAATCGGCGGCGCCAAACTCTACAATTACGCGCTGAACAAGAATCTCGTCGATTACGCTCTAATCACTAGGCTGCATCGACGCCATAATGCAGATACGTTTTTAGACTACTTTCATTTTGAAAAATTTTCCAAAAAGATTTTAGAAGAAAACAGCCATTATTCCATTTCTGAATATTTCTGCAACAATTTTTAGATAATTAGGTCTCGTTAGGAAATTTTAATTTATTTGGAAAAGCTGTATAACTCTTCAAGTTTCAAGTAGAAAGGGTTTATACAGCATGGTGGAATATAACATTCCGAACGATATTTTTCAAA
>JAISOD010000005.1 GCA_031275895.1 Holosporaceae bacterium
CAAACCGGAAAGGTCGCGCTTTCCGGAAACTCGAATTTTGCGATCGTTCAGAAAAGCTCCGCTGCCTTTTTCGGCCTGAAACATCTCATTTTTTACTGGATCGTAGGTTACTGCGGCCACAATTTCGCCATCCTTTTCCAGCGCGATGGAGATGGCCCAATGTGGGAATCCATGCATATAATTTACGGTGCCATCCAAAGGGTCGATTATCCATCTGTGAGAAATGTCTTCTCCCACAATTTCTGGAGTTTCTTCTGATAACAGAGAGTAAGTCGGTCGTGCGCGAAGTAGCTCTTCCTTCAATATTTTATCAGATTTCAGATCTGCGTTGGTAACGAAATTTTTGTTGCTTTTCAGGGAAACTTGGAGATTCTCCAGCTCGCTAAAATCCCTCAGTAATCCGCGGGAAGCTTTAACGGCAGCGTTAGTCATTATGGTCATAACGGAAGATATAAGCGGCAATTTTACGCTGATCACGTTTCGCTCCGGTGCGCTAATAGGAGGCGCGAAATAAAAACCACGCAGCGATTCCAAACATCGCGATACAAAATTACCTCTTGGAAAACTGGAAACTACGCCTTGCTTTCATGAGGCCATACTTCTTTCTTTCCACGCTGCGCCTATCTCTGGTAAGCATACCGGCAGATTTTAGCGGCGAGCGTAAGTCTGGTTCATAGTACAGCAACGCCCTGCTGATTCCATGACGAATTGCGCCGGCTTGACCGGACAACCCGCCGCCATTAACTGTGCAAAATACGCTGTAGCGCCCCATGCGATTTACCAGAGAAAAAGGCTGCAAAATTAAGGCCTGTAGAACTGACCGCGGGAAATAGTTCAACATCTTGCGACCGTTGATCATAATATCTCCGTTGCCTGGTTTTAGCCACACCCGAGCAACAGATTCCTTACGGCGTCCGGTACCGTAGGCCACGCTCACAGGCTCTACAGCGGATTTCCCAGTTTCTGTATCTTTCTGACTAAGTTTTGATTGCACTTCAACTCCTTTTTAGATTTTTGGAATTCATGGAGGCTACGTCCAGAACATCTGGCTGCTGCGCAGCATGCGGATGAGTCTCTTCTCTGTAAATTTTCAGATTCCTAAGCATTTGACGACCAAGCGGTCCGCCGGGAAGCATGCGCTCGACGGCTTTCCTAATAACTCTTTCGGGAAATTTGCTCTGCAAACGCTCCTCCAGAGTTCTTTGCTTTATGCCGCCTGGATATCCGGTGTGCCAATGGAAAACGTGATCTTTCCGCTTATTGCCGGTAACATGAATTTTATCGGCGTTGATAACCACCACATAATCCCCGCAATCCAGATGAGGACTAAACTCCGGTTTATGCTTTCCGCGAAGTCGCGCGGCCACGACCGCCGACAACCTCCCCAATATCAGGTCCTTCGCATCGACCAGAACCCAATTTTTCTGGATCTGCTCGCTTTTTAGAACAAAAGTCCTCATTTCAATAAAACTCCGCTTACGACGCACTTATAGCAGTTATGACCGCCTCCTTCAATAGAAAACTTAGCGCCACCTGGATTTATAGCTATCGAAGCGGAAGTCGGCAATGAAAAATTCAAACATATTTCCAATTTCCAAGTAATTAAGCGTTAAAAACCGAGCTCCTAGCGTAGGATATTTGACAATTCATTTAATCCAGCTGGCGAACCAATTTCGTAGAACCTTTCTGGAGAAACAAAGCAAGCTAACTCTCCATTCTTGACCAAATTCATGTAAATATCGGCCAAATCATACGGCTTAGCCGGCTCCAATCGGTCCACAAGACGTCTGCATAAAATCCCGAGCCCATAATCTATGTATTGCATCTGCGGAACGTGATTTACCTTATCGTAGCAGACGATCTTTCCATTTTTAAGGATAATATTGCTTACGTCATGCAGATTTTCATTGCGATAGATGGTCATGAGAGCCGATTGGCCGCTTTGTTGATAACGTTCGTACACGGCTTCATAATCACAGCTAAGATACGAGTCTCCATAGGTGACGAAAAAAACGTCTCCCAACTGCGGCAAAGCTTTTTTCAATGCGCCGGCGGTCCCCAATAGTTGCTCTCCATCATAGGAATAGGAAATTTCTAGACCAAACAGGGAACCATCGCCCACCTTAGCTTCTATCATTTCTCCCAAATAGCTGACGCACAACACAACCCTATGAACGCCTCGTTTCTTCAATAATCTCAATTGATGGAAAATAAACGCTTCGCCAGCTACCGAAATAAGAGATTTGGGAATTTTTTCCGTAATCGGACGCATGCGCGTGGCCAAGCCGCCGGCCAATATAGCCACGGGCGGCATGCGCTCTGCATTTCCTAATCTATGGTTTTTTGAACACTCCGACACAGCGTATTCCATAGGGATATGTTACTAATCTACCTAACATTAGTTCCATTTGGAATATCATTCGCATAATTAATCCACTACTCAGCGCAATTAGATTCCTAGATAGTCGCGAGTTGGAAATCGGCTTCTGTGCGCCAGTACGTCGACTTCGCCATTTTTTTACGCACCAAAAAAACGGATATAACAGGAACCCAAGGTGAGAAAAATAAACTTTCCGCAGCCCGGCATTTTCCAAAAGCTGCACAATTTCGCGGTCGCTATAGCGACGATAGTGGTGCAGCTGGCGATCGTATTCGTCGAACAATTCTTTTCCGTATGGTACTTCGAATACAAAAATACCGCCAGGTTTAAGGATGCGATATATCTCTTGTAGCGCTCTTTTATGGTCTTTTATATGCTCTAAAACATTTAAAGCCACAATGACGTCGTAGCTATTCTCAGACAACGGACAGCTTGTTATATCAAATCGCAGCAGAGGAATAAAAATCCCTTCTTGCTTTAATATTTTTGATAGTTTGCCCAGAGTTTTTTCGATAATGTCCACGCCAACAACTACCGCTTTTGGAAATGTTTTGAGCAAACGTCTGAGTAACAAGCCGCTGGAGCAGCCTATTTCTAGTATTTGACGTCCGTCCTTCAAGGCGGAAGAATGCTGCGCGATATTTTCCAGCGCTTTGTCAAAGGACGCCATATCAATGGGGTGATTTCCATTGCTTATTTCCTCATGAAAATCTGTCAGATCGTCTTGCCATCCGTCGGGAGCATTTGGCATAGGATAGAGTAGGCACTGTTAACAAACCTCTAGAAATGGTATGATGATGAATCATATTGTAGGAGGCATTCATGTCAGACAGGCTTTATCCCTTGGAAGAGAGGGTATTTAATGAGGAAATTTTGCCGTTAATTTTAGCGGAAACAACGCCATTGGGCGGTCGTCCGC
>JAISOD010000012.1 GCA_031275895.1 Holosporaceae bacterium
AAAGCCACGCTCAGCGGGTTTGTAAAATTTCTTGCGCGAAAGCTCGTCCGGAAAAAAATTGTCGCCGGAAAAAGCGTTCTCAGCGTCATGGTCGTATGCGTACCCATCTCCGTAGTTGAGTTCTTTCATTAATTTTGTCGGGGCGTTGCGTATTTTCTTAGGAGTCGGCAACGAACCGTAAAATTCCGCGCATTTTTTTGACTGATTATGGGCGACGTAGCCGGCATTTGATTTGGGAGCCGTCGCTATATATATAACGGCGTTGATTATGGCCAGCTCCCCCTCCGGAGATCCCAGCATAGTATAAACCTGATGAGCCGCAATCGCCTGCAGCAAAGCGTTTGGATCGGCAAGGCCCACGTCCTCGCTGGCAGCCCTTATCAACCTCCGCGCGATAAATAGCGGATTTTCTCCTGCGTTTAACATCCTGTTGGTCCAGTATAAAGCTGCGTCCACGTCGGATCCGCGTATGGATTTGTGAAAGGCGCTGATCAGATTATAGTGCTCCTCCTGAGATTTATCGTAGACGGCAGCTCTTTTGGGCGTAATCTTCTGCAATTCTTCTATGGACATTTTTTTCTGAATATTGAGGGAAAACAGCTCCTCAGCTCTGTTCAGCAGATAGCGAGCGTCTCCGTCGGAGGTCAGATAAAGATGCTGCCGAGCCTCCGAAGTCAGAGGCAGCTCCTTCTGCATAAAATTTTCAGCCCGCTGCAGGATTTTGGCCAGATCTTCCAGTTGAAGACGGTCAAATACGACAACTTTACATCGGGACAGCAACGCCGGTCTTAGTTCGAAAGACGGATTCTCCGTAGTCGTTCCCAAAAGAATAAGAGCTCCTCGCTCCAAATGCGGCAGAAAAATATCCTGCTGGTTTTTGTTTAGATGGTGAATCTCGTCGAGCAAAAGTACTGTTTTTTGAGAAGGATCCCTGGCAAGCTCGTCGAATATGGCTCTAAATTTGGCAGTTGCGTGCATAACGGCCGAAGTTTCCTCAAATTTCAACTTGCTTTTCTGGGCAAGAATTTTAGCGAAGGAAGTTTTGCCGGATCCGGGAGGTCCCCATAAAATCATAGATTGTAGACTTTCGAACAGCGGAGCTTGTTCCTTTGCCGATTGCCCAACGAGCTCATTCAAATTTGTCGGGCGAATTCTATCAGCCAACGGAGGGATTTGTTCAAATAGTTGCAAAATATAACGTCCACGAAAATATCAGCTAATATTCTTATGTTTTTCTTTGAGTTAATCAAGTTTTAGTTTTAGACTGCTGGCAATCGAGATGGTTCCATGATTACTGAAAGAAAATATAACCTGGCTCTGGTCGGCGCCACCGGCAATGTCGGAATGAAAGTGCTGCAAATCCTGGAAGAAAGGAATTTCCCAGTGAACTCTATGACGGCGATAGCATCCGAGAGATCGCGGGGAAAACTTCTTTCCTTTGGCAATGAAAATATTTCCGTACAAATGCTGAAAGAAGTAGATTTTTCATCCATTGATCTGGCGATTTTTTGCGCCGGCAGCGGAGTTTCTCGTCAGTATGCCGAGTTCGTTGCGGAAGCCGGTTGCGTAGTTCTGGATAAAACCTCATATTTCCGCACGAATCCACGGGCGCCGCTCGTGATTCCGGAGGTAAACGGAGACGTCTTGCGCAATGGCTCTCCGCTGGGAATTATATCCACTCCAAACTGTGTGGCGACGCCGCTTGCCATGACGTTGAAAGCATTAAGCGGCCTATCTTCCATAAAAAGAGCGGTAGTTTCAACCTATCAGTCGGTATCCGGAGCCGGACGACGCGCCGTCGACGAACTCTATTCCCAGAGTAAATCTTTCGTGAGCGTCGGCACCGCGAAAAATGACGTTTTTCCCAAGCAAATTGCCTTCAACGTTCTTCCATTGGTGGGAGAGTTATATTCATCCGGAGTAAGCGACGAAGAGGATAAAATTGCCGGAGAAATCCGTAAAATTCTTATGTTAGACCTAAAAGTAGCCGTAACCTGCGTACGAGTTCCAGTTTTTATCGGCCATGCCATGTCTGTTTACTGCGAGTTCAGCACGCCGTTTGAGGAAAAAGACGTTCGCAAAGCCTTTGAAAATTTCGACGGAATCCTTTTGATCGACCGCCGCGATGAAGGCGGCGTTTTTGCAACTCCGCTGGATATTCAAGGGGAAGATGCAGTCTATGTTAGTCGCATAAGAACGGATCCATCCGCCAAAAATGGACTGCTCTACTGGGTAGTTACGGACAATCTCCGCAAGGGAGCAGCGCTGAACAGCGTGCAAATCGCCGAATATATGATCTCGCTAGATCCAACGTTGAACACTTTTAAAAAGCGCAAGAAATCAATTGGCGTATCATAAAGACGCTTCCGACAGTCGTTATTTATACGACAGATCGGATGCATAAAAATAACCCGCCGTCAGATTAAATGTTGCGAAAGGCGTCTCTAGTTCCTAGCTTTCAGGTATCAAAAATGCCTTTCGCAACTCTCTTTCTATTACTTCTTGCTGATCTCTAGATCCATCATTTCCGTGATTCGTTTCCTAAGTTTTTGACTAATTTCTTTTCCATCAGGACTTGCTAAGAAGTCATTCACTCTCTTTTTATGCAATACTTTTCCCTCATTAGGCTGTCGATCCAGTTTTTTTAGCAGCTCGTCATCTTTTTCTTCCTTCAACCTCTTTCGCTCCTCTTCTTCTTTTTTCATCTGCGCAGCTTTTTCTTCTTTCGACTTCTGCCACTCCTCCCCTTCTTTTCTGATCCGCGCCTCGTTTTCTTCTTTCATCCGTGCTTCTTCTTCTCTCAACTTCTTCTCTTTTTCTTCTCTATCTTTCCTTATCAATAAATAATGAAACATTAACAGCTTCAAAAGATAATTCATCCTGCGCCTATCTACTCTCGGTGCAAATGGATTTTTCTACATGATAGACCTGCGCCATGCTGGAAAGCCCCTCGAATAGATGCGAATCTGTTCCGGTAAAAAATGTCTGCACGTTTATGGTTAATAGTTCTTCTATTAAGCTTTGTCTGCTAGTTTTATCGAGGTGTACCAGAAGATCATCCAGCAGTAGCACGGGAATTCCATTTCGAGAACGTAAATAAATTCTTGCAATCGCCAGAATAATGGATATTAAAAATGCTTTTTGCTCTCCTGTGGAGCAATTACCAGCCTCCAGATTGGTTTGTGGAGCAGTCGCGCGCCACATAGTCCTTTGAACGCTAACGGAGGTAATTTGTTTCTCCGCGTCGTCTGATCTGCTATTTCTAAGTGCGTCTATTAGCTCAAGCAAAGCGTTTTCCTCGCTGTTGTTTTCATATATTTTCTCCACGACGCCGGAAATATTCACAAACGGTCTCAGAAAGCTAGATGGATGCTCGGCAAACGTCTCGTGCAATAATTTTATAAATTCCAGTCTTGTTTTGGTTATCTGGATGCTCTCCCAAGCTATTTTTTCCTCTAAAGTCGTCAACCATCTTTTATCTTTCTGAAAAAGCATGACATGCAAGCGTTCTTTCTGCAGAGCATTTAGATTATGAATTCTTCGTTTATGTTTTTTATCGTAGCCGCTCGCAAGATGATCAAAAAAACTCCTGCGATCCGCCGAAGCGCCGGAAAAAATAGAATCCATGCTCGGCGCCACCCACAGTAACCATAATATTTCTTCAAATTTGGCCAGCGAATTAACATTGTCGTTATCTATTTTTGCTGTCCGTCTCCCATTTTGAACGCCAACTGATAAAAAAGTTTTATATTGCTCCTTTTTCAGAACTAATTCTAAATTCCAAGAAAAAATGCGAGAATCTCGCGAGCTCATATCGGCCATCGACGCTTTCCTTAGCCCTCTATCGGCCGCAAATAGCGAGATAGCCTCTAGAATATTAGTCTTTCCGGCGCCATTTCTACCTTGAAAAACAACGAATTTAGAAGAAAAATTCAAAACCAATGCGCGATAGGAACGAAAGTTTCTGCAGCTTAATCTTAGGACGCTGGACTCCTAGAATCTAGATTCTCTTTGGCATGACGACAAACAACGACTCCGGCTCAGATTCGTCCGTAATCAATATGGGAGCCAGAGATTCTTTAATATAAACCTTGAGCGTCTCTCCCTGCAGCGTCTGGGCAACGTCCAAAAGATAGGCGGCGTTAAATCCTGCACTCCAATTCTGTCCGGAATACACAGCATCCACCTCGTCTCTTCCGTTACCTACTTTACTATTAGCCACATAGCAGGACAGATTCCCCTTGCTGAGCTCCAATTTTATGGATCTTATTTTGTCGTCTGAGATCACGGAAACGCGATCGACGATTTCCACAAAATCAGACCTTTTTACCGTGAAAAAGTCCCCGCCGATTTCCGGAATAACCCGCTTGTACTCGGGAAAGTTTCCATCAACCAATTTTGAGATAAACACAACGTTGCCAATCACAAACTGCACCTGATTGGCATTAAAGGTAATTTCGATCTCGCCTGAAAATACGTCCAATAATTTTTTAATTTCAAAGACCGCTTTTTTGGAAATTATTACGCCCTGAAGACTCTCTTGGGAACTGGTGGCTATTTCGGAAACAGATAGTCTGTGACCATCCGTGGAAGCAGCCTTTATTTTGTCGTCTTCCTTATGCAAATAGATGCCGTTAAGATTGTGGCGGCTCTCCTCCGAAGACATAGAAAATTTTGTACGGCTAATTAATTTGTTGAAATCTTTAGATTTTACACTAAAACAACAGGAACTTTTCAATTGAGTTATTTGCGGAAAATCTGCATGATCCAAAGTCGATAACTCAAACTTCGATTTTCCAGCAGAAATCAAAAGCCTACTACCCTTGTCCAATAGCGAGAATTCCAGCGTATACCCTTCGGAAGCCTTGCGCGCTATATCTCCTAAAATATTAGCAGGAACGGCGGCCGTGCCAAACGTATCCACTTCGGCAGGAACCTCTTCGATTATCGAGTGATCTAAATCCGTAGCCTTCAAATTCAGCTTCGATTCGCTAAAATCAAGCAGCACGTGAGATAATATTGGAACCACAGACTTCCTGTCCGCAATGCCAACCGCGCGCATCATGGCCGGTAGAACGTCCTTTTTGGTAACCCTTGCTCTCATCATTGGTCTCCACGATTAATTAATGCAAAGACGGGCAGCCGAGGATAGCTTTTTTCGAAAAACAAAACAATCCGTAATCCCAAAACCGCTAAATGTTTCTTGTAATCGACACCCGAAAAGCGATTCTGCCTGGTTTTGCTTCATATTTCCAGCCGTGCGAGTACTTATTGTCATCTTTGGAAGCGAGGGCTATGCGAAAATCTCCCCTGACGTTCCATCGATGATTAATTTTATGCTCCAAACCAACGCCAAAGGTCGGATAAAACGATCCAAAAGATCCTTCTGTGGCGCCCTTATCAAAGGTTACCTTACCAACAACCCTTGCGAATCCGGCAGTAATGTAGATCATGGAGCCGTGCTCTGGAAATAGATATCCAAAACGCACGTCCATATTCAGCCCAATATTTGAGGAATGTATTACGCCGATTTCATCGTTATAGGAGGTTTTCTTCGGGAATCTTTTGAACAGGTCCAACTCGATTCCTGCATAATATCTATCATAAAATGGGGCCCCAAATCCGAAAATCAGCGAAACATCGAACTGATGAGCGCTTTTTTTCAAACTTGACATCAAAGCGCCGCCTTTGCCGTAGGTTACTTTGTGAGCTACTATCGAAGAAGCGAGACCCAAGCCGTAATAGGCTCCGCTAACGTTTCTATGCGGCTCAGACAAGTCGGAAAACTCATCCATAAATTCGCTGCCAGACTTATTTGCATCCGCATTGGCTGATCTTTGCTCCTTCAGGGGCTGCAGATCAGACTCTGCAAAAGACGGCGACAGGAGGAACAAAAAAGTGGCGGCTGCAAACTTCTTCATATTCTACACTCAACTTACGTAGATAACACAGATAGAGAAAAACTTTCCAACAAAAAAACCAGCGACCCACACAAGCCGATCGCTGATTCGACTGAACGGTCCGTCGGCTTAATTCACGCAATCTTTCAGATTCTTGCCCGGCTTAAAGCGCACAGATTTTCTCGGAGGAATATCTATGGTAGCTCCAGTCTTAAAGTTTCTGCCGCTTCTGCCAGCAGTTTTTTTCACGGAAAAGCTGCCAAAACCGACCAAGGTTACATCTTGGCCTTTCTTGAGGGTTGCCTCCATGATACCAACGAAAGCATTAATGGCCTTCTCGGAATCGGATTTCGTAAGGCCGCTTTTTTTAGCTAACGCATCAATTAACTCTGATTTATTCATAACGCACTCCTATGTTATTACGGTGTCAGAGTCTGAAATGTTTCTTTCTAAAAATCAATACCCTTTGAGCGCTTTAATTGCTGTCGCTTAAATTTTTATCGAAAAAATTAATGCCAATGGCGCTTTTAACTTCGAAAAGTGTTTTTTTTGCAACACTTTTTGCCTTTTGAGTACCACAAAAACATATTTGCAGTAGGTCCTTTTTGTTAAGAGACTCCCTTTTTTCTCTGATTGGTTGCAATAATTTTTGCAGAGTATCGTTCAAAAGAGACTTTAAAGTCGTATCGCCCAAGCCTCCTTGAGCATATTTCTTTTTGAGCAAAGAGATCTCTTCCTCTTCGTCATAGAAAGCGTCCAAATATGCAAAGACGACATTTCCCTTAACCGTTCCAGGATCAGAAATTTTCACATGTCCAGGATCCGTATACATCGCCTGCACTTTTTGCTTAATGATATCTGGAGAATCGCTGAGAAAGATCGCATTATTTAGCGACTTACTTGCTTTTGCTTTGCCGTCTATTCCCACAAGCCTTGTCGTCTTACTTAGGTGAGCTGCAGACTCTTTCAGACAATCAGTGTGATAAATTCTATTGAATTTTCTCACTATTTCGTTTGAGAGTTCTATCATGGGGAGCTGATCTTCTCCAACGGGCACGACTTCAGCTTTAAATGCTGTTATATCCGAAGCCTGGCTGATTGGATAACAGAGGAAACCGGTCGGAACGGACTCTCCAAACTTTCTTAGTGCGATCTCAGCCTTAACGGTTGGATTTCTTTCCAATCTACCGAGGGAAACCAGGTTCATGTAATACATTGTAAGCTCTGAGAGTTCAGGAATCTGCGATTGAATGAATATGGTGGATAATTTTGGATCTATTCCCACTGCCAAATAATCGGCAATCACCTCGAGAACATTGTCAACAATTTTCTGCGGTTTTTCGAAATAATCAGTAAGTGCTTGAACATCGGCTAACATAATGTACTGATCAAAGGAATTTTGCATTTCAACGCGGCTTTTCAAAGACCCGACAAGATGGCCAAGATGCAGATTCCCAGTCGGCCTATCTCCAGTAAGAGCAACTTTTTTCATTATAATTTCCCAGCGCGCTTGCCGCGCGATGATAGCAAAATGTCGCCGCCTGTCAATCGCAGGATTTTTATTGAGTAAATAGACAAAAATTGCTCAATGTTTGTGATAAAAAAGCAACTTATTCAGATCTCCAAACCAATTTGCTTTACCGCTGGAAAAGCGCTTGTTTTGATCGTCTGCAGTCCGCTATCTTTTCCTGAAAGGACCTAATGGAAGGTTGATTATACGCAAAAGAATTCTTGACGTTAACTTCTAATTAAGATAACTAGTGTACGATGGTATGCGTTGAATATAGCTTTTGTATTCATACGCAATTGTAATTTTAGGAGAACAAAAATGGAAAAAAAAGCAAATGGTTTGGTTTCTCTCGCAGCTCTTCTGCTTCTGGCTGCCTGCGAGTGTGGGGATGGAGCGAAGGATGCAGCCGGCAGCGATGTGTCCGTCGTAGAGGATGAGGCGCTTGCTGGTTCGGCGGCTGATTTTGTGGCCAAAGCAGGCGACAGAGTTTTCTACGAGTATGACCAGTCGAAACTTTCGCAAGAGGCAGAGGCAACTTTGTCGCGCCAAGCTGACTGGTTGAAGGAAAACGTCGG
>JAISOD010000075.1 GCA_031275895.1 Holosporaceae bacterium
GAGACGGCGAAGGACGACGAGCAGCTGCTGAAGGCGTGGACCAACACGACGTTGGGGCTGCCGTGGGCGGAAAAGGGCGAAGCCCCCGATTGGGGAAATTTGTTTGATCGTCGCGAGCATTACCGCATCGGGGTCGTGCCCCGCGGAGGTTACGTTCTCACGGCCGGAGCGGACGTGCAGAACGATCGTCTCGAAGTTGAAGTCGTCGCCTGGGGACCGAACAAAGAAAGTTGGTCGGTTGATTATCGCATAATTCACGGCGGCCCTTCGGATCAGAAGGCATGGCAATCGTTAAGCGCCGTTCTGCAAGAGGAATTCGAAAGCGAAGACGGCGTGCATCGCAAAATAAACATGCTGGCCGTCGACACGGGCTTCGCCACGCAGGAGGCGTACGCCTGGATACGGCAGCAGCAGCCGCAGCGGGTTATGGCGGTCAAGGGCACGGACAATTCCGTGACGCCGGTGAACGCTCCGACAAAGGTCGACGTGAATTTTCGAGGCAGGAAAATCAGCAACGGCGTGCGCCTGTGGAAGATAGGCGCATCAATGATCAAGGGCGAAATTTACGGTTTTTTGAAGCGTCGCGTACATGAGGACGGCTCCTTTCCCCACGGCTACATGCATTTTCCGGAATATAATACGGAATATTTCAAGCAACTGACGGCAGAACAATTAGTAACGCGCATCGTGAAAGGTTATCCGAAGCGCGAATGGCAGAAGACCCGAGACCGCAACGAGGCCCTCGACTGCCGCGTCTACGCCCGTGCGGCGGCTATTGCCCTCGGTATTGATCGTTGGTCGGAAAGCAAATGGGAGCAGCTTGCAGGTCACGCCGGTACAGAGAAAAATGCAGTAGGCGAAACAAGAACGCAACCTTCTGAAAATGCAATTTCTGATACGGACATAACGGCAAAAACTGCAGCGCGCCCGCGAAAGATCGTTAGAAGTTCTTTTATGTGAATATTTTTTAACTAATGGCAGTAAGATAATGGTACATTCTCAAAAGGTTAATAGAGAGGTAAATATGGGAATTACCACTGCAGATTCTGAATTTATAAAGGGGAAGGTTCCAATTTCCGGTAACAAGTTTCAATTTGTGCATGAAGCTATTATCAATTCGTTAGAGGCTAATAACAGTAATTGCGTACAAATTGAGATAACATTTTGTTTTTCTTCTTCGTTATTCGATCATATTTGGAATTTTGAACGAGTAGATATTGCGGACAATGGAGATGGCTTTAGGGAAGATGATTACGAGCGTTTTATAGCATGGGGGGATACCGGCAAAAAAAAGAATAATCGCGGAAGCGGGAGGATGCAATTTTATCATTGCTTCAAAGAAATATATGTGTGCAGTCTTTTTTGTGACGAAAGCGGAAAAAAGAAGAAGCGATCTTTTATGGCAAATTCAACTGATTTTGTAGAACGTAACACAATGAAAATAGAAGAGGTTGATCAATCAGTCGAATTGAGGACAGCAATTTCATTGAAGAACTATATAGGAAAAGATAAAAATATTAATGACTTAGATATCGATGATTTTGTAGATTTGTTGAGGATAAATTTACTGTTGCGTTTTTATTTGGAAAAAAAGGAAGGGCGCACAGTATGCATAAAGGTAGAATTCAAGAAAGGCGATAAATCCGAAAGCAGAGAATTCTCCAATGAGAAAATTCGGGAACCCGACAAAAATGGGGAGCTTCATATCCCCTATGAAAGAGTAAAATTGTCGAACAATAAGACAGAATTTGAGAGAAGCGAAAGGTATGAGTGTATTAGGTGGGCATATTTCGAAACGAGCGCGAGCAGCAAAGGCGGAAACGAAATTAAGATTTGCAGTAAAAACATACCGGTACAACCCGTCATGCTTAATGATCTTAATAAGAATTGTCAGGCTAACGGAAAGCACTATTTAACTGTTTTTTATGGAGACATTTTTGATGCTCCCGAAAACGTCAAGCACTCTATAGATGGTTTTACGTTTCCGCTAAAAAAGGATTTTAGAAATGTTGAATTGTTTTTACAGGAAAAAGAAGAATTTATATTTTTCGATACAATAAAAGATGAGATAGAGAAAAAAATTCCCGATATTTATGTGGAAATAGGAGAGCGTCAAAAAAAGCAAAAAATTAAAGCGGAAGAAATAGCTAAAAAACTGGGGATAGGTTCTGAGTATGTAGATCAAATAAATGTACAACTTTCCGATAGAGAAGAAAATATTGCTGAGAAGTTGTATAAAACGCAGGCAAAGAAGCTCGCCGGTAATGCGGTTAAGATCGCAAAAATAGATGAGGAGCTGAGATCGATTAATCCTGCAGTTAAAGATTATGAGTTGATTTTAAGTGATCTCGTGAATAGAAGATTTGTATTAACAACGGAGCAAGATAGAGAGGAACTTAGTAAGTATGTTATAAGAAGAAATTTTATTACGGAGTTGTTGCATAAAATATTAAACGATGAACTGTATTGTCAGCAAGACGAAGGTGATAAACGGAGAGAGAAGGAGGGGGTTATTCATGATTTGTTTTTCAAAAGAAGAACGGAAACTGACAGTTTAAATAATTTATGGGTTCTTAATGAGGATTTCATCTATTATCACGGTTATTCGGATACTCCGTTATCGAAAATAAAACTGCCCGACGGAGAACCGTTTTTCAATATCGATACTCTCACAGAGAGTGATAAATTATTATTGGAAAGAAGGCCGGACATATATCTTTTTGCAGAGGAGGGAGCCTGTATTATAGTAGAATTCAAGAATAAGGACGAGAATTTAGCAGATCATGTTCAGCAAACAATCAAATATTGCGGTGTAATTGCAAATTATGGAAAATTGAAAATAAAGAAGTTTTTTTGCTATTTGGTTGGAGAAAAACTTATAGAAAAAGATCTGGACAGCGAGTATAAGAAAACAGTTTATGGTGATATGTGCCGTAATTTTTCGATTTCTGCCGATAACGAGTTTAGAAATCCTATAGCGGACGGTCAATTAGAGATTATTAAGTTATCGTCTTTAGAGAAAAGGTCGAAGAACAGAAGCAGAATCTTTGCCGAAAAGTTAGGATTAGCCTGTACTGATTGAGGTTTAACCATGACAAATGATTCTTTTTTCTTGGTTTAAACTGCTGAATTCCCCACGACGTAGTGAAATATTACCCACAAGACGGTAAAATATCTGAAGATCCGACTCTCGCAAATGTTGCCTACGGATACGCAACTAACGTTTTAGGCTGTTTTTGTTAGTTAAAGAAGCGAGTTCAAAACATGATTTTGCCTAGATATGTTATATTTTTTCTTCAGGGGAGATATTTCACTTCCTCGAAGAATCGTGCTATAATGGCGGACATGGGAAGTTGTACATGTAGATGTGAATGAGGTTGGAATGAACACGGCTGACGGTTTATTGGATCCCAAGCAGGATTTTGTTTTTAAAAACATTTTCGGAAAAGAAGACGGGAAGCCGCGTTTAGTCTCGCTTTTGAATTCTTTGTTCAATAATAATCCGCACATCAAAGAGCTACATTTTGATAATACCGATATTGCGAAAATTCTCGAGGAAGACAAAGCCAGCCGTTTGGATATAAAGGCCACCGCCGATAACGGCACGATATTAGACATTGAAATCCAAGTAAAAAATACGGGAGAAATCCCGCAGCGTGCGTTTCATTATCTTGCCAATATGATGCCGCACGTCGTTAAAACAAACGAGTCGTATAAAGGTCCGCACGTCATAGGCATTTGGATCATGGGGGAAAACGTTACGGATCGTCAAAACGCCATCGGGGAAGCATACATGACTTTTCAGCCGCAAGATCCGGATCCGTACCAGATAATGACCGACAGCGCGAGGATATTTTTTATAGAATTGCCGAAATTCAATCCGAAGAATGCCGACAAACGCGATTTGCTCACCGGCTGGCTCTCGTTCATCAAGAACCCGTGTTTTATGGATGATTCGTATCTTAACGTAAAAGAAATCAGAGATGCGATGGAAACGCTGAAATACATCAGCGCAGATCCGGAAACGCGAGCCATCGCCGACCTCAGACAAAAAACCATCAACGATCATAACAGCGAAATCACCGTCGCAAGAGAAGAAGGCATCGCCATCGGGAAGGAAGAGGGCATCGCCATCGGGAAGGAAGAGGGCATCGCCGAAGGCGAACTGAAGGGCGAGCTGAAGAAGGCAAAAGAGATGGCACTTGGTTTATTGCAGGCTGGTGTAGGCGTTGATATTATAGCTCAAACTTCCTGTCTCTCCATCGAAGAGATCGAGTCGCTGAAGGCGCGCTGAGCGTTCTTAAAGTCAAATTATCGGAGGCGCGTTGGGCGCTGGTTTTTCTCAATCTATCTCATTGAAAAACAAGACTTTTCTCGTAGCGAGCCCGCCAGAAGCCCACTAGAGCGATGTAATTTTTTTGACGTATGAAACACTGCATGAATGCGTCTTTAGATGCATATTTGGCCGGTTTACGGCGGTCGTTTTTGCGATGTTGTGTTTTTCGTGATACACATGCTCGTTGGACGCGAAAATATGCGATTTGTTTCTTTTTCTTGGTTTTTTCGAAAAAAAATAAAAAAATCCTGATAATTTTTGATTGGATCGCAAATATATGTATGTATTTGTAGAGAATTGTTTTAGGAAGCTGTAAATATTTTTAAATACTCTCCATATACATAAGAGCGTCCATAGACTTCTTTCTCATTTTTAGGTTGTAAGA
>JAISOD010000008.1 GCA_031275895.1 Holosporaceae bacterium
CATAGAACCCAATGTTGGCAGGATTGAAGTGCCTGATTCACGATTAAGGCAATTGGCGAAAATCGCTTCCAGCAAAAAAATTATAGCGACTCAGCTGGAAATCGTGGATATAGCCGGATTGGTGAAGGGAGCCAGTAAAGGAGAGGGTTTGGGCAATCAATTCCTGGGTCATATCCGCACTACGGACGCCATTTTGCACCTGGTCAGATGTTTCGAGAACGGAGACGTAACTCACGTAAATGGAAACATTGATCCAATTCGCGACATTGAGATTGTCGAGACGGAATTAATGCTGGCGGATCTGGAAAGTCTGAAAAAACGCGAGGCTAGCATTTGCAAAAAAAATAATGCGGATTTGGCGGCAGAAAAGGCTTTTCTGGAAAGGAGCATCGACTGGTTAGAAGATGGAAAAATGCTGAATCTGCTGACGCTAAATGCACAGGAGAAGGATTTTGCCGACTCCCTGCATCTGATTACGAAAAAACCAGTTCTATATGTCTGCAATGTCTCTGAAAATGAGATAATTTCCGGAAATATTTTTACGAAAGAGGTGGAAAATTTGTCCAGGGACAGAAATTCCGCCACGGTCGTTACGTCCGCGGCCATTGAGGCTGAGATTGCTCTCCTTCGCGATGAAACCGAGAGGGAATTATATCTTCAATCTCTCGGATTGTCTGAATCTGGATTGGCCAGAGTCATTCGCGGCGGCTACGGCCTGCTTGATCTAATAACATTCTTTACCGTTGGCCCTCCGGAAGCTCGTGCCTGGACGACAAAGAAAAATTCCAAAGCTCCGACGGCGGCCGGCGTGATACACACAGATTTCGAGCATGGATTTATTTGTGCAGAAACGATTAGCTACGACGACTACGTGGCCCACAACGGCGAATCCGGAGCCAAAGCTGCCGGCAAGTTGCGTCTGGAAGGCAAGGAATACGCGATAAAGGACGGAGACGTCCTGCACTTCAGGTTCAACGTCTGAAATTCCATCGCCCAGGCGAAAAATTACTCTGGAAGCGTTCATATTTTAAGTTTTGCCATTTCAACTACGAAATGCATCAAAGTTGGAAAAACTGATGCGTGGTGAGAATCATAGTTAAGTTGTATAGAGAAGAGGTAGAAAAACGCAATCATACCCTCATGAACGAATTTTTGACGTCGTTACACTTTGAAACAATAGGATCTAGGCGCTTGTAAATTACCCGCAACAAATTTCTCATCGCGGGAAACGAGCTCTGATTTTGAAAGCAGTCATAAAATACAAACGACGTTTTAGTCCATAATTTTATCGGAGGAGCAGGAACCAAATTCCACCACTCGCATATGGCGTCCGAAAATTCGTTCTTTCTGGAGTGAAAAATGAACGCCCATTCTGTATTTGGCGGGATTTTTGTCGGCGATCTTCTGATAAATTCTTTCTTTATGCGCTCAAATTCAGCCCGATGAGACGATGAAAAGCCGACTACAGGCAATATTGTCGGACAGGTGATGAATTTTAAGTTGCCGTTTTTCTTTTTCAGAATTTTCACGAGCGTCTGTTCATCGTTTTTGGCCATGATAAAATCTTTATCGGAGAACAAATTCCTTTTGCAAAAATCATGAATTTCTTTCCGCTGATCAGATGACATTTTGTAATTTGAAACCTGCTCTATTTTATTCATATAGTGATCCAGCATTTCTTCATCGGAAATATCAACTGTTCCGCAACACCAAAAGAAAACGCAGACAATTGCCGCAATAAATTTAGGATTTACCGATTTTAGGCAGACGGTATTTTTGCTTCGCTCTCTTTCTTCTTCCATATCATCCAGACAATGTTTGAGGCAGGATATCATTATTTTGTTTAATTTTTCACGCTATGCGCGACACGAGTTGAAAATGCGTCTATATATTGCCAGAATTTGCTGAGATTTGAGCGAAAAGCATTTCATTATGGAGGCGTTTTCAAGCCGAATCGTACATTAAAGAGCAATTTTTATGATTTGTGCGTCAATCCATATTATTGTTACAATAAAAAGATTGCCTTTTGTCGGGCGTTGATGTAGTCTACCTCGCGTGTTTTGTCTTTTTTTCTTATGGGAATTGATTTTTAGTTAATTTCAACTGATCTGCAGGGGTTTTATGCATGGCTAGAACGTTTACCGAGCGCAAAAGATTTAGAAAAAGTTTCGGGAGACTTCGGGAGGTTGCTGCGCTCCCTAATCTAATTGAGTTGCAAAGGGCGTCCTACGATGGATTTTTGCATTCCGGCTCTGTGGAGAATTTAAGGGACGATATCGGCTTGCGCGAGGCTTTTTGCTCTGCTTTCCCAATAAAAGATGCTTCAGGACGGCAGCAGGTTGATTTTTGCAATTACCATTTCGATGAACTTAAATATTCTGAAGACGAATGTCGCAATAGAGGATTAACTTATGCGGCTCCTCTGCGGGCTACGTTTCGACTCACCGTTTGGGAGCAAGAAGAGAACGGCGAAAGAAGCATAAAGGATATAAAAGAACAGGACGTCTACATCTGCGACCTACCTATAATGACGCGAGACGGAACTTTCATAGTCAATGGTATAGAGAGAGTCGTGGTGTCCCAGATGCAACGTTCTCCCGGAGTGTTTTTTGATCACGATAACGGGAAAACCAACACTGCGGGGAAATATTTGTTTGCGGCGCACATCATACCCTATAAGGGAGCTTGGTTGGATTTTGAGTTTGACGCAAAGGATTTGATCTATGTCCGCATCGATCGAAAGAGAAAGATTTTGGTTTCGACGTTGCTGATGGCATTGGATTCTGCCTATACGGAGGCGGAGAGAGCGAAAAACCCAGAAAAAGTATTTAAGTCGTCGGAAGTTTACGGTATGGATCGAGAGGAAATTCTTTCCTATTTCTACGATAGCTACGAAATTGAACGCGCCAAAGGTGGTCTGCTTTCCAGAAAATATGAGCCTGATCAGTGGAGCGGCGTAAGATTAGAAAGAGATTTGATTGACGCCAAGACAGGCAAAGTTGTTCAGGGAGTTGGTGAGAAAATTACCTCCAGAATCGCTAAAAAAATGAAGGATGAAGGTCTGGAAAATATAGTTGTGTTCATAGAAGACTTGATCGGTAAATATAACGCTCTCGACGTAATTGATCCGGATAGCGGCATAGTCATTGCGGAAGCTGGGGATGAATTATCAGAGAATCTCGTTGCAAAAATAGTTGAAAAAGGTACAAAATTTTCAGTTCTATGCATAAATCACACAGAAATCGGCGGATATATCAGGAATACGCTGGTTGCGGATAAATGCACGAATCGCGAGGAAGCTTTATTTGAGCTATTTAGGATAATGCGTCCCGGCGAGCCGCCAACCATCGATAATGCTCAGGATATGTTCTACAACATGTTCTTCAATCCGGATAGGTACGACCTTTCGGCGGTTGGTCGAGTAAAAATGAATGGTAGGATAGGAGTTAATAGGCCGGAAAATCTCGGTATTCTGACCAAAGATGATATTTTGCGTATTTTAAAAATTCTGCATCAACTTAAAGATGGCGTAGGCGTCGTTGACGACATCGACAATTTGGCCAACAGAAGAGTCAGATCAGTCGGCGAGTTAATGGAGAATCAATTCCGCATAGGACTCGCTCGAATGGAGCGAGCGGTGAGGGAGAGGATGGGATCTGTGGACATAGAAAATGCAGTTCCCAACGACGTAATAAATGCAAAGCCGGTGTCGTCCGCGATTCGTGAGTTTTTCCTTCTGTCTCAGTTGTCGCAGTTCATGGATCAGACAAATCCATTGGCGGAAATTACCCATAAAAGGCGCATTTCCGCCCTTGGGCCCGGCGGTCTGACCAGAGATAGAGCAGGACTTGACGTGCGGGACGTTCATACCACTCACTATGGTCGCATATGCCCAATTGAAACTCCTGAGGGACAGAATATAGGTCTCATAAATTCTCTTTCCATTTTTGCAAAAATCAACAGATACGGCTTTATTGAGACTCCATACCGAAGAGTTGTTAAAGGAAAAGTTGAGGACGACGTGGAGTATCTTTCCGCAATGGAAGAGGGAAAGTATACAATCGCCCAGGCCAATGCTGCTCTCACGGACGATGGTTATCTGGTGGATGAATTCATACCATGCAGAAGAAACGGAGACTTCGTGAATGCTCCCAGGGAGTCCATTGATTTTATGGACGTTTCTCCAAAACAAATTATTTCCATAGCCGCTGCGTTAATTCCATTTTTAGAGAATGATGACGCCAGTCGTGCTCTCATGGGAGCCAATATGCAGCGTCAAGCTGTTCCTTTGCTTAAGGCAGAGGCGCCGCTGGTTGGTACCGGCATGGAGGCAGTGGTAGCTAACGATTCTGGCGTTGCAGTTTCGGCGAGACATGACGGAGTTGTGGACCAGGTTGACGCCAACAGAATCGTTGTGCGGGCAATCGGCGATGATTCCAGCGTCGGTGTTGACATCTATAACCTTAGAAAATTTAAAAGATCCAATCACAGCACATGTTTAAATCAGACG
>JAISOD010000063.1 GCA_031275895.1 Holosporaceae bacterium
GATTATCGACAATCGCAACTCATCAACGGAGCAAAATATAATGGCCAAAGCGCCTACAGTCACCACAAAACACGATCCATGATTTACGAGCATTTTTCCTGTAAAAAGTTCGAATCCACTTCGCTGCTCCAATAGCACCCAATGGTTAACGAAATTTTCGAAACGTCTGTGGATGAGGACTTCGCGGAGATGGGCAGTACAGAGAATAAATTCGTTTTTTTGTGCTCTCGCCCAGCCATGCATTGATGGCAATATACGATTGTCGGTACGGAGATGTTTCCAAAAATGCGCTTGTTTCAGAAGGCGTTGGCGGTTTTGTATTATTGAATTGCTGACCATAAAAGGTATCTCATGACGTCAATTCTCTCTCCATATTCCCATTTTCTCTCCGCATTTCGGGCAATCGGAGAAACGGCGTTGCCCGTTTTAGGACGACTGCGGGAGAGGCGATTGCGGAGATATTGCTACAGTTGGCACAATCCGGTTTGGAGAGAAAATCGGTAGGGGCAGTGTAGATATTTTTCATTTTTTCGATTTTGTATCTATTTTTACTGAATTTTAATTCATTAATTATAATATGAAAAATGTGGACTGTAACAGGTTTTTAATTTTTTTGATTTTAAATTTTAAAAACTCCGAATTGTATGTGCAAACTTATTCGTGAATAGGGTTGTTAATGAACATGGTTAATTAGGAAATAAAAATGCTTTGTAACATTAAGGCGCAGTGCTTCCGACTATTAGTAGTTATTTTTGTTATCTTACCACTCAAAAATGTTAACTGTTTAGTGGCAAATCCAGTGACATTTGCTGATGCCGGCGATTTGCTCTTTTGTTTAAATTTATTGACAAATGGAAATGCCGGACGCTGGACTGCTGCCAGAGCTAATGGTGGTGGACAAACTTTAAGGAATCATCTATTCCAAAATCATAACGGTGCAGTAGGACACACAGCTGTCGTTCAAGCCAATGGAATTGCTTACGCTAATGATAACGCCATTGCTAATGCTGTCGCTCTGATTGTTACTGCTGTAAACAATGAAATATTAAGGCGAGTTAATAATACTGTTGGACCTGCGCTAACTTTCCAAAATCTTGCAAATAATTTTAACAATCTTCCTTTGCAAAGACAAAATGCTGTATTGGCTTTTTTCAACTCACACACGAAACGGGGGATAGGAGCTGCCATCAGAAGGTTTGGAATTTCTTTGCAACAAGGCATGGCACTTCCTGCCGCTGTTCAAATCCGGAAAATCCCGGGTACTGTGGCAACAGCTCCCCAAAAACTATGGATTTACTTACCAGCAGCAGCGCAACTAGCAACAACTCCAGAAACTGTATATTTAGATTAACAAAAATAAAGCAGCCGAGATCACCATAACTGACTCGCAACTCCAGTGAATCCACAGGTTACGATCCAACACAGTAAAAAACACTATGCACAAAACACCGCACAACCCGAGAGACTGCAAGTAATCACGATTTTACAAAAATCTATAATATTAAAACCCTTATTTATCTCCCCCCAAGTCGCTAAGCGATATTTCTAAAAGACTATTAACAGAACAGATCTCTTTTTTCAATTCGCACAAACTACATCAGAGGTCGCCCTGAAGACGCTTTTGCTGGAAATCTTCAACTGATACTGAATATCCAGACAATACACTGGCCAATGCAATTACACAAAACTTACCGTCCGACAATTTACTTTCGCCGGGAACACCATAAGCAAGCCTTTCTAAATAAATTCTAAAAGCGACGCGCTGTTCTTTAGTAAGATCAATAAAATGTGAATTTGTTGATGTTAAAAATTCGCACAACTTTGATGGAGTCGATCTATCAAAACCCTCGATAGTATTGATCACTTCTTCAGTGCGCAAAATAGCATTAGCAGTAACCTCTGCGCTATATTCGCCAAGTCGCAACTTCTTGGGATCTATAGACTCATCCAGTACAAAAGCGCCCATTGCATTTACTTCACAATTCCACAATACTACCGCACAATACACACTATAAACAATATTTCTAAACATTTTATAAAACCTCCAGATATCCAATCAATCAAAACTTCATATAACTAACACAACAAGCTATTATATCATATTTTTCATCCAATTTCTACATTATAACCACAATTTTTTAATATTGTATTAATTATCTTAAATTGTTGTCAAATTGCTAGCGAGCGTTAGAGTTTTTCCTGCTCTACCCAATCTAAGGGGAACGGCCTCTGCAGCAGGTCCTTGAGGACGAGCGTTTTTGGTTGAGTTCCGGTCATGATGGCGACTTTTATGTTCGGGGCGAGCCTGTTCAGGCGCAAGACTTTCAGCACATATTTTTCTGTGAGTCGTTTTTTGCGGCAGAATTCTTCCAAATCAATATCGTCGCTCATCAGTTCCGTTTCCCATAGTTTTGCTTTACTTAGAGCTTGCACGAGCGCGTCGTCCATGATTTTCTCATCAACTGAATTGTTGGGCTTGATGATGTGCGGCTTGTGTTTGCCTCGTTTTGCGATTTTGAAGGGTATTTTTACCTTCTGGATCAGTAGTTCGCCATTATCAGCCATAATTTTGTCCATCATTAAACTCCTCAAATATCAACAAAATTCGGATTAAAGATCATTCCGACAAACCTCTTCAACAGTAGAGTTTCAGCAAAAGCACCTGGCTGGAGCGCCTTCGTAATCAGGTGGCCAAAATCGCAAAACTTACTTTTGCAGAAGCTCAAATATCCTGTCCAAAAATCTTCCTGGCTAAACTCCTCAACAATATCTGCTCCAATTTCAGATATTTTCATTGAACTCCAGTAGCAACCGATTGAATCCCTGCAGATTAATTTCGAGGTCCATACAATTTTCATAAATATCGACCTTAGCGATGAGCATTCGGACGATTTTGCGTTGTCCGTTCGGGCAGAGGGCGTTCCAGACTTCAGAGACGTTGTCGACCATGACTTTTATATCGTCCGGCGATAGTTTCCGATTGGCTTTGTTCAGCTCCTGGATGTTCAGGATGATTTCCGAGGAGCGGATCTTTTTTAGCACTTCCTTCGAGATCTGTCTTTCGATTTCCTCAGCCGGAACGATTTTCAGACCGCGGCAGCTTCTGCTTTTTAGATGATTATTGCAGGCGTAGTAGCGATAGGTCAGGCCGTGGTTGACGTCGGAAGTCGGAGTCATGCCGCAGTTGCAGGCTCCACAGCCGATTAGGCCACGCAACATTGCCGGCGACTGGGTTGCGTATCTCTTGCGGTGCGCGTCGTTGGGTCTGAAAATGCTCTGCGCTCTGTCCCAGGTTTCTTCATCTATGATGGCCTCCTGCTCGCCATTGTAAACGTTCTCCTTGTGCCTCACGCAGCCTTTGTACTGAACATTCAGCAAAATTTTGCGCACATAATTGGGATCAAAAGCTTTTCCGCCCTTCATTTTGTTGGCCTTCGTGCGGTATCTCGCTTTGTTTAGCTCGTCGGCAATTTTGCGACAGGATTCGGTTTCCAGAAAACGCTTGTAGATCAGCTTCACAATTTTGGCTTCGTCCTCGTTTACAATCAACTTACGATCTTTCACATCGTAGCCGAGCGGCGGATGTCCTCCCATCCAGAGGCCTTTCTTCTTGGATTCGGAGATTTTATCGCGGACGCGGTCGATGGTGAGCTCCCGCTCGTACTGGGCGAAACTCAGCAACATATTCAACATGAGGCGACCCGACGGATTCGCCGACGAGAAAGACTCAGTTACGGTATCGAAAATGACATCGTGCTCGTCGAAAATGTGAATGATTTTAGTAAAGTCGAACAGCGAGCGCGATACGCGATCCAATTTGTAGGTTACGACGCAGTCTATTAAACCACGTTGAATGTCGCTGAGCAGCTCTGTCAGGGCCGGTCTGTCCATGTTGCCGCCCGAATAACCGCCATCGTCATAGTGTGTCGACAACACCGTCCATCCCCTACCCGCCTGGCTCTGGATGTAGCGTTCCGCCAGAACACGCTGAGAATCAAGACTGTTAAACTCCTGATCCAAGCCTTCCTCGTTGGATTTGCGCGTGTATATGGCGCA
>JAISOD010000017.1 GCA_031275895.1 Holosporaceae bacterium
CTGCAACACCAGATCGTTTTTGTCGTGCAGAATTTCCACATTCTCCGCAGAAATACCCTCTCCGAACTTGATGACATCTTTTTCTCCGTAGTATGCTTTAGAACCACGAGAGTCGCTGAGCATGTCATGACCGTCGCCGATATTGTAGACATACGTATCATGGCCGGTTCCACCAGCAAGATAATCGTCGCCTTTACCACCTACAATCATTTCGTTTTTGTTGCTTCCTGTGATATGATCATCCGTACTGTTGCCGAAAATCGTCCTCTGCCCGTCAAGCGTCACAACAACATTCTGCCCTTCCCATGTGATCGCGCTGTTGTAAAATTTCTCCAGTTCGCTTCCCTGTTCATGGATTAAATTCTCAAGGTCCTGCCTAAACTGAACAAATTCAAAGTAAGCTTTAGATTCTGGCGTTTCGGTAACGTGTTCTATCGGTGTACCTAACTTTGACATGTAGCTCTCTCTCAATTGCGCTTCTCGGAAACTTTCGTCCATCGCTTGTTTTAATTCTGTTTCCGTGCCGCCGAATATCCTTTGTAGGCCCCAAATTTGTATCAACGCATCGGCGGTATCCGTCTTTGTTAATTTTCCCAACCATTCGATAGCAGGGTCCAGTGATACATTCAAATTTCCCATCTCAATGATGTTTCCGTCCTCGTCTTTAACGGGTTCGGTGTAGTCATACCCCATATGTTCGAAAAGGGGTTTCAAGTGCGTCTGAACCAGAAGACTCGTTTCAAGGTCTCGAACGATATCTTGATAAAGTTCTTTCAAAATTGGAGCTGCCGTGTTATTGGGATTAGCTCCGCCTTCTCCGTTAAATGATTCACCGAAATATGCTTCGAGAAACGCCAGTTGACGAGCATCAATATTGCCTCCACGGCTACCTGCGGCAACTTCTTCTACTCCCGCCCATTTTTGAATCAGGGTCGAGAAAATCTGTTCTCGCACCGTTTGATTCTTTTCCGCCATGTATTGCTCCAGCAATGTACGTAATTCTCCACTTTCGTCACGTACAATAGCCTGTTGAAGGTCATACATGTTACCAGATCCGACTATATCAGGCAAAGCGGCAAAGTCTTCCGGAACTTCCAAATATTCATCGGGAATGGAAAACATCGGAATGCGATAGGGGAAAGCTTCTGCAATAGCACCTTTTGTGCCGTCGTCCCATTCGAAGTACACACTATCGATGTTGGGAGAGTCCACAGTTCCACCTGCCTCCCAACGAGCTTGATCGGCCGCGCGCGCTTGGTCAATCGCCGCCTGTACGCGCTCTTCCCATGTAAAGCTTGCCCAAGGATCAACAGGCGTAACAGGACGTTGGGTGCTCCCGCCACTGCCACCTCCAACAGGAAGCCCTGTAACTAATGGCTCAGGAGGAGCAGGAAGATTGATGCTTTTGATCCCTGCGTCAGCAAGGCTTGCCATCTCTCCCGCGCCGGTCAGGACGCTTAGGCTGGCGTAGATCGCGTCATTGGCATCGATTTTTCCGTCTTCATTAGTATCATAAACACGTAAGGCATCGAACCCTGTCAAAGCCCGAGAACCATCTGGCAGAATCATCGCGTCTCCGAACATTTCGCCACCGTCGTTGATGAGTGCGTCGGCATTTTTATCCAAGACTAAAAAAGCGTCTGTTTCGGAGATCCAGCGAGTATACTCAAGAAAGCCGTTGGCGTTAAGATCGAAAAAAGCAGCGTTCTGAAGCTCAAGTTTTCCATCACGATTGAGATCAAGAACGAGAGGATCAACGTGACGAGGGATGCTAGACTGAGAATCGTTCCAAAGTTTCAAATAAGGCGGAGTCGAAAATTGGTATGGGTTATTCGGATCATCTTCTGGTATAATCGGTGTGGGTGGAGTACATTTACAGGAACCACACATACAGCCATCTAAATGATTAGGAGTTAAGAAGCCAAGCATGGTTGAAACTATCAAGCTGAGCGTTCCTAGTGATGGTGAAACGTACACTCCTATTGTTCCAATGCTGAGTGAAGCAGCATAATAGCTGTTGGCATTTCTTAGTAACTTAGTACCACAACCATTACTACATTCGCTCATTGTAGAATCTCCTTTCAAATAATTATATGTTCAAACTTCTTGCGTCCCGCGTCGTAATAAGTGCTTCAATATTAAACCGTAGTTTACTGTCATTTTTCTTCCTACG
Organism: Holosporaceae bacterium; assembly: GCA_031275895.1. Taxonomy (GTDB): domain Bacteria; phylum Pseudomonadota; class Alphaproteobacteria; order UBA3830; family UBA3830; genus JAIRZM01. The sequence goes on from JAISOD010000017.1 coordinate 2,174, forward strand.
GAAATAGAGCCGCCTCTATTTTCATTGCTCGTTGTGATCGCAGATCATGGCCAGTTACTACATCAATTAATCAGGCTCGTCTATACTCAGAGGATATAATTCTTCACATTACTCCGACATGAATCAATCCGCTAATATTTGCGAGAAAAAATTTGCTGTCGCCGCGAGATTACATTTTCAGTATTTGAATACCTGAGTAATATGTTGATAATACATCATTTTTTCGAGTAAAATCTTAGTAACAAGAGATTTAGCTAACCGAGAGATTATAATTATAAAAATCGATGGAAACTACTGTTGAATTATCTTCGACACTTCTGGCTTAGATCACATATAAACACGACGAAGTTACAATTATAAATACAAAAATCAGAGTTAAGATAATTAATTTTTCTTTATGTATTTGTTGACATAAAATAGGTCGTAACAATCCAAACTTACATGAAAAAAAATGATACAATCGGAATTTTATCACAGCATTTATCATATATTTCCCACAAAGGAAATTACTAATTATACTGAACGCGTAAAATTGAGATAGTCTTAAGCGATCAAATGGTGCAACAGGATATTTATCATGAGTAGCAAAGCTTATAAACCACAGGAAACAATCAAATAAAAATGACCAGTTTAAGAAACGTTTTTTTGGAATACGATGAAACCGAGAAGTTTGATACGCACATTGTGCACAAAACATTACATAAGTAAGCAATAAAATGCAATTTAACATTTTTATAACGATCAGAATTTCTGCCCAAAAAACATAAAGTTCATGAGAAGTAATTTTGATTTTTCCTAAAGATTTATGAATTACGCAAGACATTACCAATGCAGAAGGCAATATGTCACCCCAGAAAAGATCTATGGGATATCCAGGTTTTGAATGTAAAATTATTCGTATATATTTTATAGTAAGAAAGAATACACCAAATAAAATAAATATTTTGTTTGCTTTTAGAACAATATTTTCACTTATAATTTGCTTAACCAAAATGAAATTTAACACATATGTAAAAGAACATAATAAAGTATAGTATCCAAAAATGACATGCCCGCGCAATAGTCGCTTTAAGTACTCTTCATCACGTTTATTCACTTCTCTTCACCCTAAAGTAACTCACTCGTAAATTCCCGTATAATAAGCACCTAATTTCCCGGCGAGTGTAACAAAATATTATCTTCAAGCTCATAGGGGCATCATTAATAGTGAATTTCATACTTTACGACATCTTACTCTAAGGTGGGCCCATTTGTCAAGACAAAAAATCAACTTTCTTTAAGCTTTATCACTTAACAATTATTACTTATCCTATCTACTTTGAACTTTTTTTTACAAAATAAACTTCTACTGGAAC
>JAISOD010000021.1 GCA_031275895.1 Holosporaceae bacterium
TCGGCTTCGATATCCAACGTGGTGGACTTCCCGTCTTCCCTCTGCTTTTTGTGCTGCGGATTGAGAAGCGTGATGCTCTTGATGTGCGGCTTCCCTTGCAGAATCGCGTTCAGCAGACATATTAACACCCTCTTGTGCTTCTCCGCGCCAAACAAATTCGCAAAAACAAAATCTGAACTCGGTTTTAATAATCCACTCATTAACAAACCCTTCAACCTTGGCCCCATGATAGCACATTTCCGAAGATTATGGTACTTTTTTCGTAGTCAATCTTCGTTGGCAAAATTATGTCAATTGTTATGATTGCTCTGCATACCGAAACGCCATTTCCAATATCAAAAACATAACATTTGATGCGCATTTCTTCTTTAAAAAGTTCGAATCCATCTCGGAGCTCCGATAACACCTAAAGGTTAACGAATTTTTTGAAGCACCTGTAGTAGAGGGCTTTGCAGACACAAGCAGCGCGGAGAATAAATTCGTTTTTTTGTGCTCTCGCCCAGCCATACATTGATGGCAATATTGTGTTGTCCTATAAGAAATATTTCCAAAAATCCCCTTGTTTCAGAAGGCGTTGGCGGTTTCACGTTGTTGAATTGTTGACCACAAATATCATCCGATGACGTCAATTCTCTCTCCAAATCGCATTTTCTCTCCGCATTTCGGGCAATCGGAGAATGGGCGTTGCCCGTTTTGAGGTGGCTGCGGTAGAAGCGATTGCGGAGATATTGCTGCGGATGGCAAGGTTTGGTGCGGAGAGGAAAATGATGGGACGGTGTGGATTCGAATTGAACGGTAATCGCTGAAGGACGAGACTGTTCATATAGCATCCTTCGTATCACTCAATGCTAGATACTTTTGTAAGCAAACTCGACTTTGTTTAGGCAACTTCTACAGGAGAACCTCTCCCCAGCTCTACTGTGCCTTTTCTTGCCTAACTATGAGAACCTCAACATTTTTTGAGGTCTATTCTACTACTACACCTAAAGTACGCAATCTACCCTTTATTTCTTCGCTCAAATCAAGTTCACCTTTCTGATCGTGATATAATCTTGCCAAATCATAAATACTTTTATCTAATATTCGCTTATTTTCATTGTATACTATCACTTCATCATCATCGTCATCATCAATCAAAACTCCATTAAGATAGGACTCACAAAAATACATATTCATTCGCTCCACAGCTAACAAAACATTCACTATATTTTCATTGCTGGCAACAGAACGACAATTACTTATCTTTTCATGCACATCAGAAAGTTTAGCTTTCTCAGTAAAGTCATCAATACGAGTTCTATTTTTAACTGATAACTCTCTTCTGATATATTCCATAGAGTAACACAAACACGCTATATTAAGCGTGATAAGCACACTAACTATCTTATACATCATATGCTCCTCTGATAATATAGCCTAAACATTACTTATAATAACCAAATCCTAACCCTTTCTTATTATAAGGTGGCCTGTATCCTTTGTCAAATATTTTTGTGTTCCTATACAGAGGATTTTCAGCATTGTTAAGATAGTATCCAATTATGTTGGCAGTAACGTTTATCGCTTTATCAATCACTCTATTGTCTTCATAAAAGGCATTTTTATCATGACCGAACCTTAATGGTTTACGTAAACATGCTCTATAAAGATTCTCTGAAATATCATCTCCCTCAAAGTATTGGCTGCCTTCAATATCTTGAAAAGTTGCTACATTTTGTTTCCCAAGAATAGTTCTAATTTCCTCACCGGCTACGTAATCAGTGCTTGTCCCTATCCATGGTGTCATGGATAATCTTCTTTCTTCATCAGTTCCGTTAATCGCCCCCCAATAATCCTGATAAATTGCAAAATGAGCGAATTGATTCAAATCAAAATTTCTTTCATTTGTTTGCCTATTGGGATTTCTTAATTGATGATACCAATGCGTCATTTCGTGAAAAATATCTATATCGGAAGTCGATGGATCTGTTGCTATATAACTATATAACTTATTCCTTCTTCCTATAATAGTAGGGCGAATTTTTCTAACTTGTTTACTAAAGTTAACGCTAATTCTTGCTGAAGTTTCAAAAAATATAATCTCCGCTCCATATCGTATTTCTATACTCCTATTATTATTCCTTGTATTCATATTGGCAATTATCGGTACATTGTTATCCAAAATTCCTATTGCATTTCCAACAGCTGTTTTTCGCATTATTTCTATTAATATTCTGTACAGAAGTACTCTACCAACAGAAGTAGAAGCTATTTTTCGAAAATTTCGTATAAACAATTGTTGTCGAGTAATTTGAGGAGCACCAGGAACTGCCTCTGGAACATTTGCATGAAATGATATAATCCGCTGTGCGGCAGGAGGCACTGCATTATTCCATCCAGCCTGCATATAAACTGCAGGAGCACCGCCACCACCAAGAGCTGCTGGAATAATCGGAATCACCCCAAACATTTTCATATACCACTCTGTAATAGGAGAATCCTCTCTGTTGTCGATGTTCGCACATGACCATGCTACAGCTTCAGCAGTCGTTGGCTGATGCCCATCTTCAGGGAAGTAGATATTTATATCACCTGCAACTGGGGGTATTGCCGCTGCAGCAACTGCAGGAGGAGCAGCGTTAACATTAAGTTGCGCAAAATTAACATTTCCAACTGCTCCTCCGCCATTCGGAACCACGGTAAAATATACATATCTTCCATTGGGAGCTGCGACATTAGCTGGATTAGCATTAACTGCTGTGTTATTCCATTTCGGTTGGAAAGATGTAGGTATATTTGTTCCAAGAGCAACTATCGTATCAAAATCTAACACTGGAACCCCATCTGCATTCCACGCCGTCACCGCGACCATCATCACGATTACTATTTTTCGCAAAAGTTCCATTTTTGTCTCTTGATAACCTATATTTGCCTTTGATTGTATAGGCAAAAGATTTACAAAAAGCTAAAATTACCAAGATTTGTAAATTATTTTTCAGGTCAGTCCAAGCCGGATCTCCATCTCCTCCCAAACCAGCGAAAACGGCCTCTGTAGCAGATCTTTTAGCACCAGCGTTTTGGGCTGAGTTCCGTTCATGATGGCAGCTTTGATACTCGGGCTTAGCGTATTAAGGCGTAGCACCTTCAGCACATATTTCACCGTGAGGCGTTTTTTGCGGCAGAATTCTTCGAGGTTGACGTTGCCGTTCGTCAGCTCGTTTTCCCACAGTTTTGCTCTACCTAGAGCCTGCACAAGAACGTCGTCCATGATTTTTTCGTCCACGGAGTTGTTTGGCTTGATGATGTGCGGTTTATGTTTGCCTCGTTTCGCGATTTTGAAGGGTATTTTTACCTTCTGGATCAGCTTTTCTTCTGTAATTTCTCTTGGTATTTTAGGCATATTGGGCATTTTCACTGAACTCCAGTAGCAACCGATTGAATCCCTGCAGATTAATTTCGAGGTCCATACAATTTTCATAAATATCGACCTTGGCGATGAGCATTCGGACGATTTTGCGTTGTTCGTTCGGGCACAGAGCGTTCCAGACCTCCGAGACGTTGTCGACCATGATTTTCAGGTCCTCCGGCGATAGTTTTCGGTTGGCCTTGTTTAGTTCCTGGATGTTCAGGATAACCTCTGACGTACGGATTTTTTTTAGCACCTCTTCAGTGACTCGCCGTTCGATTTCCTCAGCCGGAACGATTTTCAGACCGCGACAACTCCTGCTTTTGAGGTGGTTATTGCAGGCGTAGTAGCGGTAGGTCAGGCCGTGGTTGACGCCGGAAGTCGGAGTCATGCCACAGTTGCAGGCTCCACAGCCGATTAGGCCTCGCAGCATTGCGGGCGACTGGGTTGCGTATCTCTTGCGGTGCGCGTCGTTGGGTCTGAAAATGCTCTGCACCCTATCCCATGTTTCTTCATCTATGATGGCTTCCTGCTCGCCCTTGTAGACGTTCTCCTTGTGCCTCACGCAGCCTTTGTACTGAACATTCAGCAAAATTTTGCGCACATAATTGGGATCAAAAGCTTTTCCGCCCTTTGTTTTGTTGGCTTTCGTGCGGTATTTCGCCTTGTTTAGCTCGTCGGCAATTTTGCGACAGGATTCGGTTTCCAGAAAACGCTTGTAGATCAGCTTCACAAGCATGGCTTCGTCCTTGTTTATCACAAGTTTGCGGTCTTTCACGTCGTAGCCCAGCGGCGGATGTCCTCCCATCCATATGCCTTTCTTTTTGGATTCGGAGATTTTATCGCGGACGCGGTCGATGGCGAGCTCGCGTTCGTACTGGGCGAAACTCAGCAACATATTCACCATGAGGCGACCAGAAGGATTCGCGGACGAAAACGACTCGGTTACCGTATCGAAAATGACATCGTGCTCGTCGAAAATGTGGATGATTTTCGTAAAGTCGAACAGCGAGCGCGATACGCGATCCAGCTTGTAGGTTACGACGCAGTCTATTAGGCCAGATTGAATGTCGTTCAGCAGTTCTGTCAGAGCCGGTCTGTCCATGTTGCCGCCAGAGAAGCCGCCATCGTCGTAGCGCTTCGGCAACGCGGTCCATCCCCTACCCGCCTGGCTCTGGATGTAGCGTTCCGCCAGAACACGCTGAGAATCAAGACTGTTAAACTCCTGATCCAAGCCTTCCTCGTTGGATTTGCGCGTGTATATGGCGCA
>JAISOD010000055.1 GCA_031275895.1 Holosporaceae bacterium
TTCAAACAAATCAGAGCGAAAATCGCTCAACAACAGGCAGCAGCCGGAGTCTCTCTCGCCGAAAGAGAAAAAACCGACCGCGAAGTCAAGGAGTTCCTCAATCAACCGGAGGTAAAAGAAAAATACGAAAAACTGAAGCAGGCTCGTCAAAAACAGCGGTGCGCCGCCGAAAAAATGCTGCGGTTGGAGGCGGAAGACCCGACGCTGCCCCTGAGAATGGCCGGAATGCCGGTTGATACAAAGCCATCGACCGCATCTTCTTCTAAATCTGCTCCGAAAACTGCTACAAAAACCCCTGCAGCACAGTCAAAATCTCAGGTTGCGCCTTTTACGATGAAACCAACGACGGACCGGAAAGTCTCGGTTGCAGCTTTGCCAAGCATGGCCGGCTCAAGCGTTGATGCGACTCCTTTAGCAGAATTGCCGAGTATGCTTGGCGAATTCCCAGCGCCGTCGACGCCTTCCGTCGACGACAAAACGAATCGCATATTCGCCTGGTCGCGGGCTCGGCAGGAGAACGAGTCTCTGGGACGCGAGGCTATGGAGACGCTGTCGTCGGTTAACGAATCGCTGGATAAATTTGCCGCCAATCATCCAAAAATTGCGAAAATGGGCGGGTTAATCGTTGATGGAATCGGCTACGCCGCCATGGCGGGGACTCTGTATACGGCGGCTCAGGGCGGGATTTTGCCGCTGATGCTGAGCGGGTCGTCGATATTAGCTTCCAATGAAGTCATGGCGGCTGTTCTAGAGCACGGCTCAGAATATTTGGTGAAAGAAGCTGCGTCTCTCGGAAAAACAGAAGCGGAGGCAGTCCGCTTTGGAACCAACATGGCCGGAGCCATCGACAAAGTCACGTTTCTCGGAGCAACTAAGCTCGCGGTTAAAGCCGTTAAGGGCGGAAAAGGAGCTATAAAGAACCTCTCTCTATCAGAAGCTACCGCCGTTTCTAAAGAAGCCTTCGTCAAAAAGCAAATCGCTCCGGCTGAGTCGCATGCAAACATCTCCAGAGGCATTACCGAAACCATTGAGAGTAATCCGTTGTTGAAGGCGGAAATAGCGAGACTTTTACCAGGAGAAGGCAAGGTAGGAACATATGGGGAGCTATTGAGAGCAGGTAAAAAGGGAGATAATATTACTCCAGATCATGTTCCTTCTGCAGCTTACATGTGGAAGAATTTTGGAGTAAAAAAAGAAGAGGCTATTGCCATTAATGTGGAGCATCCTCACCCTGGTGTTGGTGGGAGGCATAGAGAAACGCGAACGTTTGGAAAATCACCATCAGACTTAGCACCAAGAAGCGAATTAGCTGCTGATATTAGCGATTTGAGGGGGATTTATCAAGACGCTGGCTTATATACTCCGGAAATAAGAAGAGGACTAATGGATTTATCAAAACAAAATCAATCTGCTTTCCCAGAAATATTCTCAAAAAAGAGCAAAAAATGACAGACAGAAAAAAGCTCCAGTTATTAAGGCATTATATGTCGAATCAACATTTACAGGCAAATAATTTTGAATCAGAATTGTGCTCACTAAAAGATACTGATACGCTCAAGAAACTACTACCAGATTTATTTTGTGTTTTTGATGACAATTGTAATGATAAGAGCGCATTTTCTCTTATACATCTAATTGAGACAGTTCCTGATCCTTACTATGTAGAATGTTTTTTGAAAAATTTGAGAAAAAGCTACACTAACTCAGTATATTGGACAAGCGTATTGTTCACTAGAATAATGAATAATTCGGATTCATTACAATATCTAAAATATTATCTGTATCTTGCAGATAGGGAAACGTTATTGCACTTATTGAGCTTTATAGAAAATGATCGATACTGCACTGAAGAACATAAACGAATAATATCAGATTTGAGGAAGCGTTTGGGCTGCGATGTTCTTTGTTAACTTCGAACCGAAGGATTAGCTCCGATTTCGACGTTACTTCCGTTTTGTCTTTTTGCATTTCTATATACTGTCAAATAACGGATTTCTGCGAGAACTATTTGTCTTTCTCATTAGCTGATAGCATTCTATACTCTAGGAGCAATTCTTTGGAATACAACTTCGCAAAATGATGCATTCTATAACCGATAAAAAACGGTAAAAAGCAGGAAGTTGGCTTTACTGCTAACAACATTAGCGAGGTTACTAACAAGCCTCTCATTAATCCGTATTGTCTATTGAAGATATCCACTCTTTCTATACTGCCCTTTTTAAGGACGCAATTGTATGCCATCCTTACAAAATTAACATCTATAACATTATTTTTTCCAGTTATCTCCTCATCTTGCTCGAAGTACTTTATTGTTATCTTTCTAGGATATCCAGTTAGATCTTCAAAAACATTCGCGATTGCTTGAATAATATGTCCAATACAAAATGACAATATAAAAAAAACTATAGAAACTGTTGCTCCAGAAAAAGCCTGATCATCGTCCCATCTTTGCCATAGAAAGCTCCAACTTCCCCAAAGTTCTAGGCTCAGCGTGACTGCTCCAGGACAAAGAATTCCAAAATATTCATACACGTTAACTTTATTCATGGATATTTAATTTCCCATATTTAGCCATGCCATTGCTACCTATCTCAATCAATAAATGCCCATCTTTTCTTGTTGTCAGTACTTTCCTTGATTCTCCAGAAAATAAAATTCCGGTACCAATAACATGATTTGAGTAGATAGACGACATATTTTCTTGTGTGGCATATCTGATAGAATCATCAGAAATTACTACACACTCGGGACGACAATAGCCAAAAATCTTTGGAGAATATCCGCTTTCTCTACCATGATGCGAAGCGATAAAGAGTTTTGTTTTTCTTAAGCATTCTTGAACCTCTTTTTTCTTAAGAATTTTTTCCCAACCCTCTGATTCCAAGTCACCTGGAATACACGTTACGAATCCATTATATTCAATAAAAACCATCTGACTGAGATTGTTGGTTGATATTTTTCTCTGATGAGACAGCGGAAACAAATTTAATTCATCCTTATTTAAAGAGTACGCATATTTTCTGTATGGCGGACAATCAACATTCCCAGTATATAATTCCTTTTCCTTTATTTTAAGAAGGCATTTTAATGCCTCTGTTTCTCTGTCTTTAGTTTTCCTTATTTCTTCAGAAGACAGATTCTTTGAAAAACAAACAGTACTTATTGTAACCTTTTCATATAAATCACATATTCCGGAGAAATGATCCTCGTCATAATTTGTTAAAGTGAGATTTCCAAGATTTTTTTGGGATGGATTGGAACTGTCTGGTGGCAAATATCCTATGATAAAATTCAACACATCAGAACTACATCCGCAATCAATAAGAGCACAACAACCTGCGTTATCACTTGGGTATACGAAAATGCACTGCCCAGAACCAACATTGAAGATATATAAACGTAACATAAAAACCTCATGTAATAGTTGATAGAGCATACGAAAAATGGCAGAGATTTTCAATCAAAATTTGATATTTTAAAGAGAGGAATCACACTATTAAAGATATCAAAAATTTTTATGAACCAACATTTTCACTCTATCATCCCATGTTCCCGCATGGAGAAGTGGTTGTCACCGCCTATTATGATGTGATCAAGAAGCCTGATATCCAGCTCTTTGGTCGCATTGACGAGTCGTTTGGTCAGTCTAATGTCTG
>JAISOD010000031.1 GCA_031275895.1 Holosporaceae bacterium
ATATTGGAGCATGGAGCATCAACGTCTTTTGGCAAAGAAACGAATCTCTACGATTCTCCATTTCGAACCCGCAGCATTAATTCTTTCCATCTTCGCCGATCAGAAATAGAAAAAATTTCCGAGGTAAACGGAATAAAAACCATATACGTCGAAAGGTTGTCTTTATCAGGCCTAAATGCGCCCTTGCCTACTCCCTACGGCGAATTAATTCTCCGCAACGATCAGGAAAAGAATTTTGCTATGTCCGAGTTCATCAATACCTTTAATATGAGGCTATTGGGGATTTCATACCAAATTAGTCGCCGCAGATATTTAACTCTCCAAAGACACGACTACGCGAACTGCATGCTAACGCGCGCCATTGCGACGTTCTCCGGAGAGCCGCCGTCAATCATGGATAAAAAAATAGCCAGACTTTCATATTTATTCTGGACAAAAGAAAAGAGCGCAGTTGGACTAAAAGCCATCATCGAGGCGTCCTTTGAATTTTCAGCTCAGATAAGAGAATTTAGAACATTCTGGGCCAATCGTAGAGAAATATATCTCCTGGGCAATATGATACTGGGAAAGACGTCAGAGCTCGGTAAAAGAGTATCCATATCTTCATTTGGAATAGAAATAGCTTTAACCCATGTGGATTATAATAGGATTTTTCAATTACTATGCGACGAAAAACACATGCAAAAACTCAGATTTCTCGTGAGAAAATACTTGGGAGAATTCTTTCATTGTACGCTAAGGCTGACTCCCCAAAGCGTTCCTCCGCTAAAAATCGAAACCGCTTCCCCTGACATGGATAAAAAGACTGCCATTTTAGGGAAAACCTCCTGGATGCAGGCCCGGAAGCTAGATTCTGCCATGACAACCTTGTAAATCTCCCTAAATCAGCCCCATCTCTTTTAAGGAAGAAACGGAGTTTTTCCCAATAATAAGATGGTCCAACAGTTCTATATCCAGCTTTTGCGCAATATCCTTTAGCCTCCTGGTAATGATGACGTCTTGCCTGGATGGCTTGTGATCTCCGCTGGGATGATTGTGCACCATAATGATACCGCTCGCCCCGTATTTCAAAGCCTTCTGCATTATTTCTCGCGGATATACGGAGGTGTGATTTATTGTTCCAATCTGTAGGATATCTTCAGAAATGAGCCTGTTTTTGTTGTTCAGAAACATCAGACGCAACTGTTCCTTCTGAACAGTCCCGAGAATATTTTTGTAGTAATCCACCACCTGGGAGCAGGAAGCTATGATCGGAGACTCCGAAACGCGTTCCAGCAGTATCCTGGAGAAAATTTCTTGCAGCAGGCGCAATAGGCAAACCGTAGTCCTACCAAGTCCTTCAATTTCGTAAATTTCTGGTTCGTTAGCAAAAATAATTCTTCTGAAAGCTCCAAAACGATTCCATAAAATTTTAGCTAATTTTTTAGTATCCTTTCGTGGGAAAACATGGAAAAGCAACATTTCTATCAGTTCGTAGTCGTGCACGCTATTCGGATGAGCCAGAAATTTATCTCGCAATCTGCTTCTGTGGCCTATAAAATGGATCTGTTTGCCACTTTTATCTTGAGATTTCATATGGCGGCCTATTTAATCCCATGGGAGAAAAAGTAAAGACTTCGTGACCGGTAGCCGTAACGCCGATGGTGTGCTCAAATTGCGACGATAGAGAATGATCCCTAGTAACGGCCGTCCATCCGTCCGCCAGAAGTTTCGTCTGGTATCCTCCTGCATTCACCATGGGCTCGATGGTAAAAACATGCCCAGGCTCCAGCATCATTCCAGTTCCTGGATTACCGAAATGCAAAACAGCAGGATCATCGTGGAAAACTTTGCCAATTCCGTGACCACAGTAATCTCTCACAACAGAGAATTTTTTTTGCTCAACATAACTCTGGATAGCATGACCTATATCTCCTAAATATATTCCTGGTTTTACCATATCGATGGCCAGCATCATGGCGTTGTAGGTGGCGTCTATCAATTCAAGCGCTAAAGGAGAAGCGTTCCCAACAACATACATCCTGCTGGTGTCGCCGTACCAACCGTCCAGAATGACCGTGACGTCAATATTTAGAATATCGCCGTTGCGAATCTTCTGCTCGGATGGAATTCCGTGACATACGACATGATTTAACGAAATGCAGGTAGATTTTGGATAGCCGTTATAGCCGTTTGTTGCCGATATGGCGTCGTGCTTCAGGATCTCCTCGTGACACAATTGATCAAGCTCCAGCGTAGTTACGCCTTTTTTTACAAACGGAGTGATGTAGTCTAAAATGCGGGCCGCAAGCTCTCCAGCTTTTCTAAGTCCGACGAAATCTTTCTGTGAATAAATCCTACATTTTTTGTGCATAACAGCTCCGTTCTAATGGTCGCGAAAAACACGTCACGGCAATGCCTCCGGCGCAGGTTTGCGGATAATAATTCTCTTGACGCGACGCGGATCCGCATCTGCTATTTCCATCTCTATTCCGGACGGGTGAAGCAGCGTCTCGCCACGCGTTGGCATTCTGCCCGCCAACAGCATCGCAAGGCCGCCCAATGTTTCTACGTCAGGTTCTTCATCCTCTTTTGGTACTAACGGTTTCAATAATTCTATATTCAGTAAATTTTCGCATTCGTTAACCAACATTTTTGCATCGGCAAGAAACGACCCGTCTTGCTTAGCTATTATTTGCGGAAAAATACCGCTGTGACTCTGCTGAATTTCTCCCACAATTTCCGAGACTACGTCCTGTAAGGTCACCAATCCGTCAACTCCTCCAAACTCGTCGACAACCAGCACCATATGATTAGCCGAGCATCTAATTTCAACCAACAATTCCAGCAACTGTATACTGGGAACCACGTAAATGGCGTCTCGCAGCAACGATCTTATATCAAAAGACTCAGGATTGTTCGTGTATGGCAAGAAATCTCGAACCTTAACTATGCCAACCACATCGTCCAATGTATTTTTATAGATGGGAATTTGGGAAAAACTGTTTTGAGAAAAAATTTTAATGAGCTCGTCCAACGTGGCGTCCACTTTTGCAGCAACTATGTCGGCCCGAGGAACCATGACGTCTTTAGCCGTAAGATCTTTTAGCCCCAAGACGTTGGAAACCAGAGCAAGCTCGCTGGTATCGTCAGTTGTCGCATTTTTATTGGTCTCAGGCTCAGATTCTATCAGGTTTTCCAATCGATCTATGAGCGGAACATCCTGCTTTTTTCCAAATAATTTTAGCAGATAATTTCGAAACTTTGGTATCATATAACCTCTATTCACTGATACGGATTAGAAACATTCATTTTTTCGAGGATAGCAATTTCCAGCAATTCCATTTCTTCCGCATCGGCTGCGGCAGCGTGGTCATGTCCAAAAAGATGTAATAGACTGTGCACTAGCAAATGTTTCAAATGGTTCTCCATGGATTTTTCCTGATTCAAAGATTCTCGTTTGACTGTTTCGTAAGCCAAGGCGACGCTTCCCAAAATGCAGGTCGGCATATTTTCTTCTTCAGAATGATGATCGTAAACTTCCGGCAGGGCAGAATTCGTAGGGAACGACAAGACGTTAGTCGGCTTATTAATTCCGCGATATGTTTTATTCAGGAGACGAATTTCTTCGTCATTTGTAAATAGAAAGCATATTTCCAGAGCGTTTTTTTGAAATCTGTTTCCATTTAATCGAGTTGATTCGATAACGGAAAAAGCGGCGTTCACGCTATCCTCTGCGACGGCCTTGACGTCCACCTCGTTCCATAAATCGCATTCTACCGATATATCCAAATTCATCAGGCTATTCTACCAATCAAACTATGCGCCAATGTTTCGGTAACTTCAACTTCGACAATATCTCCAACGGACACGACGCCATCGCATACGGTTACGGCCTGAGCATATTCGCTGCGCCCTGTCATTTGATTTTTATGCCTCCCATTTTTCGTAAATAATACGTTTAAGCGCTTTCCCACAAAACTTCGATTAAACTCATTCTGCTGTTTATTTAGGATATCTTGCAGAATTTTGAGCCTTTTGGTTTTTACTGAGTCCGGGATCTGATCGGCCATCGTCGCTGCTGCCGTATTAGGTCGCGGACTATATCGAAACGAATATGCCTGAGAAAATTTCACCTTCTCAACTAATTCGATGGTCTGCTGAAAATCTTCATCTGTTTCACCTGGAAAACCAACAATAAAATCAGACGAAAGCGCCATATCAGGACGGTGTTTTCTCAGCATTTGAACGCACTTCAAATATTCTTCCACAGTATATTTGCGATTCATTCTCTCCAACACTCTATTGGATCCGGCTTGAATAGGCAAATGTAAAGATGGCGCTAGAATATCATTTTTTTTATGCGCTTCCGCAATTTTTTCGTCCACATAGCGCGGATGAGAAGTAACATATCTCAGGCGCTTCAACCCTTTCAATTGCGCTAACTTCTCCAGCAGCGAAGCGAGATCACACTTCTCGCCATCTGGACCTTTTCCGGCGTACGCGTTTACGTTTTGACCTAGTAATGTTATTTCTTTTGAGCCTAGAAGTATTAATCGCTCGGCTTCCTGAATTATCTCGGCAACGTCGCGCGAAAATTCCCTTCCCCTAGCGTAGGGCACGACGCAATAGGTGCAGAAATTATCGCATCCCTCCTGTATTGTTATGAATTCTGCAATATTCCTACGAAAAAATTGTTTGGATAAGCGCTTAAATTTGTCCTGCGCGCCCAAAGCGGCGGCAGTTAACTTTCCAGAAACATGTTTTTTCATTGATTCATCGACTTTCGCCGCAATCTGGTGAATATCCTGCGGACCAAGTATTATGTTCACCCAAGGAGCACGCTTAAGCACTTCTTGTCCTTGAAACTGAGCAACGCAGCCGGTGACGGCTATCAGAAACTTCTCCGACGATTTATCCATTAGCGCTCGAACTCGCCCCAAATCGGAAAATAACTTTTCACTGGCTTTTTCGCGTATACAGCAGGTATTAAAGACAATCAGACGAGCATCTTCCAGCGAGTTAGCCCTTCGATAACCGGCCTTCAACAGAGAATCTTCCATCCTTTGAGAATCATAGGAATTCATCTGGCAACCGTAGCTCTTTATAATGAAGCGCATAGAACTTATTTGTTTTTTTGAACATCCTCAGCGAAACGCTCTAACCCCAGCGTCGTAAGGTGATGCTGGAAGCATTGTTTCAAAATCATCGGAGGCATGGTTATGGCAGACGCGCCTACGAGCGCCGATTGAATCACATGCTGCAGATTTCTCACAGAAGCCGCTAAAACCTTAGTTTCGTAGCCTTGAGCATAAAAGATTTCCACTATCTCCTCCACCAAAAGCGTTCCGTCATATCCGTTATCGTCTAACCTACCTATAAAAGGAGAGACATACGTAGCTCCGCATTTAGCCGCCAGCAAAGCTTGAGCGGAAGAAAAACACAAAGTCAAGTTTGTTGGAATTCCTTTAATGGACAATGCTCTACATGCTCGCAGACCATCCAATGTACAGGGCAATTTAACACAAACGTTGGCGCAAATTTTAGAGATCTTTTGTCCTTCCCTAACCATATCGTCGTACTTTTGCGAAATTACTTCCACGCTAACCGGTCCTGCGACAACCTTGCAAATCTCCTTAATTAGAGAATCGTGCTCGGACAGCTTATATTTCGACATAATGCTTGGATTAGTGGTAACTCCATCGATAAAATCCTTGTATCGAGTAATTTCGTCCAGCTCCGCTGCGTCCAGAAAAAGCTCCATTGCCTCATTCCATAAACTAAGAGCTACCACGATACGCCAAATCACGATTTATTACCACCATTAATTAATCTTTAACCAGCGTCGTGCAAAAATCACGTATGAATTGGAAATAAATACGCTGGAGAACGCAAGTTGGTGAATTCGCTGAAGCAACTGATAAACAGATGGAAAAAAAAACAAAAAGGCGCTACCGCCATTGAATATGTTCTCATCGTTACGCTGATATGCGTTGCTTGTACTGCCGCATTCAGAAATGTTGGCGGCGGATATGTAAGAATATACAATAACCTAGCGAATTACTTATAATCTCTCGACGTACTAGAAGAATTTAGGTTCTGTTAGCAAATTTTGAATAATTGACGGAATGTCGTATAACCTTCACGCATTAGGCGAAAAGGGATATACGACAATGAGAGAATACTACATATCGGATGAAGTTTTAAAAAAAATATACGGTTTTTTGGTTGCAATAAAAGGAATCTACACAAAAAACCGAAGGAAAATCCGAATTTTTGGGGAAGCGGTGTATTGTTTGTTCTGCATTAAGTGTCAAACAAGGCTTTTGTTTAAGGAATACGGTAATTGTTTCAGTGTGTATCAAAAGTTTTTAAGGTGGAAAAAGTTTGGGATTTAGAAATCGTTATTTGATTTGAATCTAAATTACCTCTAGAACACGCTCTGTGGTAGCCGCTATCAGGCTGGCAATAGCCGACTGATGATGAAACGTGGCATTACGCGTTCCACTATAAACGCAATCAGTCGCCGATCCATGGTTGCTTCACTTTCAGTTTTATGTCTGCTACAATTCTCAAGATTCTAGACGATGTTACGAGGCTGGCTGGGATGTTACAACGTTGCTAGGAGAGGCTGTTTTTAGCGTTATGTTTTAGAAAATCAAAAATCATAATGCTAAGATATGCTGAAGCATGAAGAAAAAACGCTTTTAGTTCGATAGCTGCCGCCGCGCCGTTTGTTGTTGGTATACCAATATCGGAGGAAGTCCAATTTGGCTACACAAGTAAAAGTAGACACCGAAGCAATCAAAGTTCTTGCTAATCTTTTGAACGAGACAAATTTAACGGAAATAGAATATCAAGTTGATTCGCTGAGGATAAGGGTTTCTAGGACGTCGCTCGCGTCCGTAGCAGCTGCGGTAGGTTCGGAGCAGCAATCCTCTCCGGCAAACCAAAATAGCAGCGTCGCCCAGGCAAACCAGGCGCAAACTGAAGAACCTATGGAAAGCTTGGAAAATCATCCCGGCGTAATCGAAGCGCAAATGGTCGGAACAGTATACCTGTCGCCAGGCCCTGGAACCGAGCCATTTATTTCCGTCGGAGATACAATCTCGCAGGGACAAACGCTATTCATAATCGAAGCCATGAAAGTCATGAACATGATCAAAGCTCCTCGTTCTGGAGTCGTAAAACACATTTTTGTGAGGGACTCTCAGCCGGTAGAATACGGCGATCCAGTTGTTATCATCGATTAAAATATTTTCATGATAAAAAAAATATTGATAGCAAATCGAGGAGAAATAGCCGTTAGGGTTCTGAGAGCCTGCAAGGATTTGGGTATACAGACAGTGGCCGTTCATTCCACCGCCGACGCCGATGCGATGCACGTCCGTCTGGCGGACGAGAGCGTCTGCGTAGGGCCTCCGCAACCGCGCGAAAGCTATATGAATATTCCAGGCATTATTTCTGCCGCCTGCATCAGCGGAGCAGACGCCATTCATCCTGGATTTGGATTTTTAAGCGAAAATTCCACCTTCGCCCATATGGTGGAAGAACACGGATTGACGTTCATCGGCCCTAAACCTGAGCACATAGCCATGATGGGCGATAAAATCATGGCCAAAAAGACGGCGGCACGCCTAGGATTGCCGACAGTTCCTGGATCCGATGGATCTTTAAGCAGCCTGGATAAGGCAATGAAGCTGGCAGATGAAATTGGCTATCCGGTCCTCATAAAGGCTGCCGCCGGCGGAGGAGGTCGCGGCATGAAAATGGCCACGACCAGAGATGACTTTCCGGAAACATATGAAATAGCCAGAAGAGAAGCGGGCATTGCATTCGGAAACGACAGCGTATATCTGGAAAAGTATCTGACAAATCCGAGACATATAGAATTTCAAATTATCGCCGACAAATTTGGCAACGCCATTCATTTGGGAGAGCGCGATTGCTCATTGCAAAGAAGAAATCAAAAAATTTGGGAGGAAACTCCCAGTCTGATGTTGTCGCAAGAATTTAGGGAAGATTTTGGCTATAAGGTCGCTCAGGCAATTGGAGATCTCCAATATCTCGGAGTTGGCACTCTGGAATTCCTCTACGAAAATGGCGAACTGTATTTTATAGAGATGAACACGCGCATACAGGTGGAGCATCCAATCAGCGAAATGATTACCGGAGTAGATATAGTACGCGAGCAAATTCTGGTTGCGGCCGGCAACGAGCTCTCTCTGTCTCAATACGACGTAAAGTTCCGCGGACATGCCATTGAATGCAGAATTAACGCCGAAAATCCAGAAACATTTCTTCCATCTTCCGGCGTGGTAAAAAATTATCATTGCCCAGGCGGACCAGGTATAAGAGTGGACAGTGCGCTCTATGACGGCTGCAAGGTTCCTCCTTACTACGACAGTTTAATTGCAAAATTAATCGTTCACGCCAACGACAGAGAACAGTGCCTAGCGCGCATGCGAAGAGCTCTTCGGGAATACGTTATCGAGGGAATCGATACTTTAATTCCTCTTCATCTGAAACTAGTTGAAAATTCAGATATAATCGCCGGCAATTATGATATTCATTTTCTGGAGAGAATGTTCCACTCCGCGACGCCGTAATTGGCGCCGTAACGCTGCGATTTCAGCTGCGATTTAGCGTATTTCCTTCACTGATCATCAAATGGATTTTTTCGTTGTCGAAATGACAGACGCAGCGTAACTCCTCTGAATTCGAAGGATTTGCTCAAATGATTCAGCAAATATCTCCCATAGCTATCCGGCAAATAATTGGAACGATTGGCAAATATGACGAACGTCGGAGGCTTGCTGTTAGTTTGCGATATATATTTTAATTTAATCGGCGAATTATGTATCAACGGAGGCGGCTTCGCGGACGTAGCCGTCTGAAGCCATTTGTTGAGAACTCCTGTGGGAATTCTACGAGACCAATTATCAAATAATTTAAGCGATACATTAAAAATTTTTGCCAATCCTTTCTTTTCCTTTGCGGAGACCAAAAGACATGAAACGCCAGGCAATTGAGCAAATTCCTTCCGAAGCCGTTTTTCAGTTGATGTTAGCATGTCGTTCGGATTGTTGGATTTATCGCTTTTGCTCAGAATAAATATGACTATTTTCCCCTCTTCGAAGGCCTCGCGAGCTATGGTTACGTCCTGTTTCTCAAGCGGGCTTTCGATATCCGTAAGCACCCATACGATATGAGCTTGACGAATGTATCTTCTTGCGTCCGCAACAGAAACCGCCTCAATTTTTGCTTTTATTTGAGATTTTCTACGCTGTCCGGCAGTATCTACCAATATAATTTTGCGATTTTTAAATTTCCAATTCACGGAAATAGCGTCCCGCGTGATTCCTGCTTGTTCTCCGACTAGTAGGCGCTCTTCTTCCAAAATAGCATTTATTAAAGTTGATTTTCCAACATTTGGACGGCCTATGATGGCAATTTTTATTGTGTTTTCTAGCGTATTTTCACATTTTGCATCTACGTTTAGCGCATTACATTTAACTAGCGCGTTATATATTTCATCCATTCCCAGGTTATGTTCTGCCGAAACGGCAATCCCTTCGCCAAATCCCAAAACGCCTGCGTTAATAGGGGAAAAATTTCCATCGGATTTATTTTCGACGAGAACTACCGG
Organism: Holosporaceae bacterium; assembly: GCA_031275895.1. Classification (GTDB taxonomy): domain Bacteria; phylum Pseudomonadota; class Alphaproteobacteria; order UBA3830; family UBA3830; genus JAIRZM01. The sequence goes on from JAISOD010000031.1 coordinate 9,629, forward strand.
GCGATTTCCGACTTTCCCGAAAGAAGAGCGAATCCATGAAGCAATTTCTCTGTCCATAATCGTAATTCCTTCACGCGCGTCGACGACGAACAAAATAGCGACTGACTCTCCTACCGCCGCCAATGACTGCGCATTCATGGATATCGCAAGCGAGCTGCGAGAAAGCGGATCGACTCCAGGCGTATCCAGAAGTTCAAATTCTAATCCACACAAGTTAACCGGCGCAGATCTACGATCGCGCGTTATGCCCGGCGTACCGCCTACGATTGCTAGCCGACTGCCGACCAGTCTATTAAAAAGAGTTGATTTTCCGACATTGGGCCTTCCAATCAAGACTACGGAATTTTTATTATGCATCTACGCGTCGTCCGAACCGAGGGCTCCATGAATTATACCTTATCTGTAGGCTAAGATTTTACCTTCATTCATGAGTAGATACATCGTCCCGTCGGCGATGGCTGGATTTACCGAAATTCCGTCTCCGCCGTCTTCTATGTCTGTTGTTCTTACGATCTTTCCGTCATAAATGGACACAAACATCAGACGACCGCGAGGAGAAATTACCAACAGGTTATCCTTCAGCAACAGCATTCCATGCCAATCGGAGATGTGCTCTTCGTCACTGGTCAACTGCCTACTCCAGCGTTTTTTGCCATTTTCTTTATTGAGACAGACGAGTTCGGATCTGGCATTGAATATGAAAATGCTGTTTCCACTTACAATTGGAGTCTGAACGCTGCCAAAATCACTTTTCCAGATGGGTTTTCCGGTTTTAACGTCGAATGCAGACGTCTGGGCATTAGCTGCGGATATGTATACGATTCCGTCCTTTACGATGGGGCACGCTCTCGGATGAGCAAACGCGCGAGAAACATTGGTGAGCGAAAATTTGGACATCATGGCGTCCCAAATCACTGCCCCCGTTTCCTCCAGAAGGGCATATACTTCTCCGGACGGATAGGTCAGATAAACTACGCCGTCCACCACGGCGGCGCCAGAGTTTCCAATATAGGTTGCGTCTGAAACCATTCCGGAATGGGACCACAAAATTTTCCCGCTGTTAACGTCCACCGCCTGGAGGCTGCTGTTGCTGCATGATATAAATGCTTTTCCACTGGAGACCGTGATTCCATCGCCCTTGCAGGCTGCTGGAAGCTTAATTCTCCAAAGGATCTCGCCGCTTTTCGCGTCCAGAGCAAAACACTCGGAGAAACTGGACGTTACAATAAGGCGTCCATTATCGTAGGCAATTGCTCCGCCTATCTGGCCGTCTTTTCCGATGATTGTGGTACTCATTCTCCACAATCTTTCACCGGTTTTTCGATCCAGAGCATAGACTATGCCGCCTGCGTCAATACAGAAAATCTTTCCATCTGCGATCACCGGAGCAGCAGTCATGATAACCGATTTACTACTCTCAAAATCCAGATCAGAGCTCCAAACCTCCAGCGGAGAAAGCGAAAATTTCAGCGGAGGATAGCAATGCGACGCATTGAAAAACGCCTGAGGGCACTCGCTATTATTCTTCTCCGGCTCAGGAATTACTGGAGAAGAATCCAGCTCGTCGGCAATTTTTCCCTCTCTCATTTCCGCAATAACGAGCTCCTCTCTGGTTCCCGGAAGAGGCTCTTTGGAAGAGCATCCTACCAAAAAAAACAAACCCAGAAGGAAGGGCGATGCGAGAAGACGTTTCATGATTATTTCTCCAAATTTTTCAGGTGATTAAGTAGCATCGAAACTCTGCGCTTTAGAGAATTAGGCACCTCCTTGGCGTCGATAATTTTCTGAAAATTTTCGCAGGCTTCCTTGCGACGTCCCATGTTTTCATGCATTAGCGCTATTATTTCCAGAGCCGTAAAGCGAAATGGACGATCTTCTGAAGCTAGAGGTTCCAGTAACTTTATGGATTCATTTAGAGAAGGGCTATGGGATGCGTAAATTATTAGCGCTAAATCTTTCCAAATCAGATCGACTCCGTGCCTCTTGGATAATTCCAGTAGAGCGTCTAAATTTTCGCTTATACTTTCACCCAGAAGCAATTTTCTTCCAGATTTCATGATTGCGAGAATTGGTTTTATCTCTGCTGGAGCGTTTTCCATTAATCCAGCGATGATAATCTCGCTTTTTTTCGTTGGAGATCTCAAAATATTCACCAGCGCTGTGGTTATTTCCTCCATTTGGGCATTTCTTCTGTTATACCAGGAAGAATAAACAATTATTCCAACTACTGCTAAGGCCAAAAAAGCAAAAACGGCGCGGCGATGCTTATGCAACAACGCAAACAGTTGCTCGTTCTTCAATTCTTCGTTTATTTCGTTAATTATCGAATTTTCTTCCATTAGAATGGATCCGCCTATGAAAACAACTGCCGCCGATTCTAGCCCATATTAAGATTTCTTACCAGAAGATTTCTCAGAATAACTTCATGCCGGGCGGCAGCATAATTCCCATCTCCTCGCGCATTTTTGCCTCCAATTTTTCTCTCGCATCATTAAAAGCCACCACTACTAGATCGGCTACGACTTCCGCGTCCTCTGGGACCATTAGATTGGGATCGATGGTAATTTTTTTAGCATCTCCCTTTCCTCCAATAACGACGGTCACCATCCCTCCGCCGGAGTTTCCGGAAATTTCAAAATTCTCCATCTTTTTCTGAGTTTCCATGAACTTAGCTTGCATTTGCTGTGCCTGTTTCATGAATTGATTGAGATTGCTCACTTTTACCCTCCTAAATTAACATATTGTCGCATCTGGAAACATTTTTTGGGCGTCGTCAAACAGAGAGTTGGACGAAATGGCGTTGTCTGGCTTCCGAGCTGTACATTTCTCCCGTACTCCTGAAAATGCGTTAATTATTTCGTGAAGATCCGGCAGTCCGGAGGCGTAGGATATGCGCGTCAGAATCATTTCCAGGACAACCTCTGGATGGTCGCATAATTTCAGTTCCTCGACGCCCTTTAGCAGCATCTGCCATACTCTGGAAAGCGCAGGAAGAGAAGCAGCGTTGCTAAGTTCTCGCAATTGCGGCAGAGCATTTTCCGAAAGCGCGTTTTCCTGAGGTTCAACATTGGTTTTTAGGCACGCGAGAATGTAGATACAGTCTATCAACCGTCTAACCACCATATGCGGAGAAATATTTGATTTAATTATGCTGCGATATTGGGCGATGGAATCCTTTAGATTGCTACTCAATATTAGTTTCAAAAGCTCAATTATGTCAGTATCGTCCGAAACTCCGAGCATATCCCTTACGTTTTGGGCAGTAAGCTCGTTGTTTGCAGACATATTTATCGCTTGATCAAGAATAGAAAGACTATCTCTGATGGACCCGTCTCCAGCGCCGGCGATGAGAGATAACGCCTCTGCGCTAGCGGAAATGTGTTCCTGATTGCATATGGAAGACAAATACTGGGCGACAAGGCTCAAATCCACTTTTTTTAGATCGAATCTGAGAACGCGAGAAAGTATCGTTTCGGGAATTTTGTGAGTTTCAGTGGTCGCTAGCAGGAATTTTACATGAGACGGAGGTTCTTCCAATGTTTTCAACAGCGCATTAAAGGCGCTTTTGGAGAGCATATGAACTTCGTCGATTATAAAAATTCTGTATCGTCCGCTGATTGGCCTGTATTGGCAGGATTCTATGATTTCGCGAACATCGTCTACGCTCGTGTTGCTAGCGGCGTCTGTCTCCACTACGTCCGTCTGATTATCGCTGGCAAACCCTAGGCAAGAGGCGCAGCGACAGCATGGTTCCGGATCGCCTCTGTCATATTCTTCGCAGCGAAAAGCCTTTGCTAAAATTCTAGCAATTGTCGTTTTCCCAACTCCGTGCGTTCCAGAAAAAAGCAACGCCGCTCCCAGCCTGTTTTTCTGCATTCCGCAGGTGATAATTTTGATCGCTACGTCCTGGCCTATAACGTCTGCGAATTTTTGTGGACGATACTTGCTCGCCAGCGGAATATAAACGTTCATGCGAATCTTCCTGCAGTACTCATAGGGATAATTGACCCACCAGGTATTTGCTACGGCTGCTTTTTTCCAAACCTGACCGAATTCGCAACACTGAATGTCCAACCATCCCGACGTGCAGTGTAACAGAATGATAAGCCAAAGAACAAATGATTTTCTCTACGAGTGTTGTAAAAAATATTATTCATAAAACTGAATGTATGCTAAGAATATGCCGCGTTTAGTTTATGGATTTTAAATGCGCGATAGCGATAAGATACAGTCTGTTAATTCCAAAGGCGCCGACATCCTCTGCGGTTTACCTAAAACGATTTGGATTGTCGGAATAGTGAGCTTTTTTTCTAACATCGCCTCCGTGGTCATTACCGCTTTTTCACCTGAATTTATAATAAATATTCTGGGAGCGACGCCGGCGGCTATGGGCTATATTAGGGGATTATCAGAGGCTCTATCATATCTCATAAAAATGGCGGCCGGAGTGTTTAGCGACTGGTTGGGCAAGAGAAAAATATTGATGTTGATCGGATATCTGGGAGCCGCCTTTGCTAAACCCATGTTTGCTCTATGTCAGGGATTGGGATTATACATTTCCGCTCAGTTACTGGAGAGAATTACCAATGGATTACGCGATACGCCGCGGGATGCGCTGATAGCCGACTGTGCGCCGCGAGAACTCAAAGGGAAGAGCTACGGCGTTCGGCAAAGTCTTGCCTTCTCTGGATCCATGGTTGGGTCTGTAATAGGATTCCTATTCCTTTGGTATTTTGGCAGTTCTGCGCTTACCATTAGGATGGTATACGCGCTAGCTACCATTCCGATCGCGATTGCCGTACTGCTGATATATTTTGGAATAAAAGAACCGAAGGGTATTGTTCGTTTGAAAGATCGTAAAGGTTTTCCGATCAAAAAAGCCGATATCAAGCAACTTGGATCGAAATTTTGGTACTACGTGTTTGTATGTTTCATATTTATGTGCTCGCGCTATAGCGAATCATTTTTAATATACCGCGCCCAGGGCATTGGTCTTGAAGTTAAGTATGCTCCTTTGGTCTTGGCGCTTATGTATCTGTTTAATTCCCCAACTTCGAGAATAGTTGGCAATTGGTCTGATAAGCACGAGAGAAAGCTTTTCCTTGCGTTTGGATTCTCCATGATGCTGGTTTCTTGCATCGTATTAGCATTTGCCAGCGAAATTTGGCATGTGATGGTCGGCGTCGCCATCTATGGAATTCATTTTGGAGCGACTCAAGGGACTTTTTATGCCGTAGTATCCGACTATTCGCCTCCGCAAATCAAAGCGACCTCCATAGGTATCTTTAACATGGTGTGCTGCGTTGGCATGTGCGTTTCCAACGTACTTACCGGAGAACTCTGGAAGCGCTACGACGCAGAAATCGCTTTTATTGTGAACTCGGCCATCACTTTTGTTGCCGCCATCTGCGTAATGTTCATTAGTAATCCTGGCGTAAAATATACCAAACTTGAGGCGGAATGCGCGAAGAAATAAAACGAGTTTTAGTTTCCATTGAAAATTCATTGGAATTGTTGCGGAGGTTTCTTTGACATTCCGTTACTGCAAAAACAAATTGGCGAGCTCTCTGTTTTAAGCGCATCTCCGGATTTATGGCTGGATCAGGCCAAGGCTAAAGAAATTCTGCAAAAAAAATCCCAGCTAGACGAAGAGATAAAGAAGTTCTCTCGAGCGGAAGCTGATTTTTCTAATCTAAGGGAAATGCTGGAATTGGCGGAGCAGGAAAGCGACGAATCTCTTGTGCTGGAGATTGAAGAAAACATCAACAAATTGAAGCATTACTTGAAAGTATATCAGCTGGAGTGCTTTTTCTCCGGCGAAGCCGATAGAAACAGTTGTTATCTTGAAGTTCATGCCGGAGCCGGCGGCACCGAAGCTCAAGATTGGGCTCAAATGTTGCTGCGCATGTATTATCGCTGGTCCGAAATTCATAAATATTCTGTCGAGCTTATGGAAGAAAGCTTTGGGGAAGAGGTAGGAATCAAATCCTCTACAATTCGCATCAACGGCGCAAAAGCATATGGCTGGCTGAAAAGCGAATCCGGAGTTCATCGATTGGTTCGCATATCTCCGTTTGATTCCAGCGCTCGTAGACATACTAGTTTCGCATCTATCGGCGTTTACCCGGTGGTGGACGATTCCATCAATATAGAAATAAACGACGCAGATCTGCGCATAGACACATACCGTGCCTCTGGAGCCGGCGGGCAGCACGTTAACAAAACTGAAAGCGCCATACGTATTACACATATTCCAACTGGAGTTGTCGTGCAATGCCAAACAGATCGCTCCCAGCATCGCAACAGAGCCATTGCTTTAGAAATGCTAAAATCTAGGTTATATGAACTGGAACTACGCAAACGCGAAGAAAAAAAGGCAGTTCAAAGCAAAAGCGATATAGGATGGGGCAATCAAATTCGTTCCTACGTTATGCAGCCCTATCAAATGGTTAAAGATTTACGCAGCGGTTTCGAAAAAGGAGACGTAATGGCCGTTCTAGACGGAGAAATTGACGAGTTTCTGAGATCTTCCATTAGCGCAAAGGTAGGACTGCAATAGCGCTCGGCTATTCCAGCAAAAAGTTTTCGCTCGATAGGTCTTTAACGAATTATTAGCGATTCGCGCATAGATTTACACAAGAGGATGGAAAATTATGAAAATCAATGCCCAAATACTAAACAAAATTAGAAAATATAAGGCGTTATTGATTATGGTAGCCTTTCTATTGACCATTGGATGTTTGTTTTTGCTGGGAGTAGCGTCCTCGAATGCTAAATTATCGGACATATTTACCACCGACAGAATATCAACTTTGAAAAATAGGCCTCCGGAATTTACTCGCGACGTTGTGGTAGACCTATCACTCTGCACAAACAAAGGAGGGGTAAAAACGCTCACGGAAAATATTATCGTCGGCATTGCACAAAAAAAACCAAATTGGCGCATCATAGCGATTTTATCTGATCATTCAAATCAGGATTACTATAAGCTAAAAAAATTCAGAAACATAAAGCTCGTTAATGTTAAAATACAGTACGATCCTTTTAAAAACATAATTTTTTCTATTGTAAATCTACTTACCTTCAACGCATTTAAGCTATTATTTGACCAAATTGTTTTTTTCAATGAAATAATTATCGACAACAAATGCGATCTCTATTGGAAAAAAGACGCTACATCGTCTATACTGGAATTCCCGCATCATAAAGTATCGACTGTTCATGATTTGATCTTTATAGAAGCAAGTCCAGCCAAAAAAAGTAACTCTACTAGATTCCGCGGAAATCTTATTGAAAAATGCGTCCTAAATGACGATAAAATAATAACCGTATCAAATTTTTCAAAAAGACGAATACTGGAAACGTTCCATATTCCAGAAAATCGTTTAAAAATGATCCACATAAAATTGGCTAAACGGATTCACAAGCCTATTCCGCTAAAACGACAAATAGACATTCTTAATAAATATAATCTTGAGAAGGACAAGTATCTAATATTCATTTCAGTTTTTTGGGAAAACAAAAATCATGTTGCTTTGATTCGAGCATTTGCAAAATTTTTGAAACAAACAGGTTCAGATATGAAACTTGTCCTCGCTGGCTCCTGTCCAATTGGTTACGGCAAATTCAAAGATGTTGCCGTCGTCAATAAAATTGAAGATAGAGTCATTTTTACCGATTATGTTTCCAATGAAGACCTGCAATCCTTGTTATCCAACGCTCATGCTTTCATATGCCCATCCATATATGAAGGATTCGGCATGCCTATTATTGAAGCTTTGGAAGCTGGAATACCGGTAGCCTGCAGCAATCGCGCGAGTCTTCCGGAGGTCGCCGGAGACGCCGCAGTATTTTTTGATCCGCAAAATCAAGATGAAATGATTCAGGCTATGATAAAGATTACATCGGACAATCAGCTGCGGGAGAAACTGAGACTTTTAGGCTATAAACAAGCGGAAAAATTCAATGATACAGATTTCATGATAAATGAATATGTGGAAACCTTCGAAGAAGTAATGAGAAAATAGAAAATTTGAGCCGATTGCAAGATTAATTACAGGCAATCTTACCGTATCTCGGCGCACCTTCTTTACAATTTAATGCAATTTTGATTATGATTTGTATTAATCTTGAAGAGGGACCGAGTGTCTTCCATTTTAGGCGATCAAGAAGGCCTGATTGTACATTTAACTACTCCATTTGGCGATTCTGATTTGGCGCTGAGATCTCTGCGAGGACGCGAAGCCATATCCGAGCTTTTCGAATTTCATGTTGTCTTTGCGGCCAGGAACAATGCGCTGGATCCGGAAAAAGCTATCGGCGCCAGCATGAATATAGCCATTAAATCAGATTCTCAAGAAAGATACGTCGACGGCATAATTACGGAATTTTCTCAGGGAGCCACTGAAACACAAAATGATATATTTTTGACGGAATATTCCGTTACGCTGAGACCGAGCCTATGGCTCCTCACGCTTGATAGGAATCATCTCATTTTTCAGAATAAAACGTCCATTGACATCATAAAAAAAATTTTAGGCGACTGCGGCGTAAAAGAAATGGAAGACAAAACAAAATCATGCGGCCGAGTTGCGAGAGAATATTGCGTGCAGTACGGAGAAAGTAGCTTCAATTTTATCTCTCGATTAATGGAAGACGAAGGAATTTTTTACTTTTTCAAGCATGCCAAGAATAAACATACTTTGGTGCTGGCAGATTCCGCCAGCGCTCACGAAAAAATACCGAAAACTCCTAAAGTTGGATTTATTAAGGCCAGTCGTGAAATATTCCCTTTGGGAAAAATCTTCAAAACCAGCATGACAACGGCTGTACAGACTGGCGGATACGCTGGAGCCGATTATAATTACACGATTTCCCAAACAAGGCTCTACAACAAGTTAGATAGCAAATGGAAGGGACAAATTTTTTATGAATATCCAGGTTGTTTTGCCAAATCCAACGAGGGGGAAGATTTGGCAAAGTTGCGAGTTCAGCTTTTCGAATTAAACCGCTGCCTATTTAACGCTTCGTCGACGGCGGCAAACATGACAGCCGGCTTTTCCTTCGAGGTTTTTGATCATCATGTGGAAAAATTCAATGGGGAGTACGTTGCGCTTGCCGTATATCATTCCATAGATTTTTCTGCATCATCTGGTTACGTTTACAGAAACGATTTCGCTGCTTTTGAGAATGGAATCGAATTTCGTCCACCGAGAAAAACGCCAAAGCCGCGTATTTATGGAACCCAAACGGCCATTGTTACGTGCCCGTCAGGGGAGGAAATATTCAAAAATCAGCACGGTTGTATAAAAGTTTTCTTCCATTGGGATCGAGTTGGGAAAAGTGCAGACACCAGCGAAAGTTCATGTTGGATTAGAGTTGCGCAACTGCTCGCCGGTAGTAATTGGGGCGGAATTTTTATTCCCCGGGTAGGTCAGGAAGTGGTGGTTGCCTTTCTAGAGGGAGATCCAGATCGTCCGCTGGTGGTAGGCTGCATCTACAATGATCAGTATATGCCAGAATACTCTGATAAAGAAGCTATGAAGTCGGCGCTCAAGACCGTTACTTTCAAAGATCCGGAGCGATTCCATGAATTTAGAATCAATGATGAAAAAGATAAAGAAGAGTTATACGTTCATGCCTCTAAGGACGTATACGTCAACATCGTTAATTCAAGAAAAACAGAAATAGAGGAGTCGGACGATACTTTGGATTTATTTAAGGGATCTAGAACCATCACATTGAAGGCAGATGGCGATAATCCAGCTGATCATTCGCTGTTCCTGAAAAAAGGAGATCAAATTATTGAGCTCTCAAAAGGCAATAGAACCATAACCATAAAAGAAGGCGCAGAAACCATTGTCCTGGAAAATGGAGATAGATCAATTAGTTTGAAAAAGGGTAATCAAAACTATGAAATAACAGGAGACTACAGCATTAAGGTCTCTGGAAATTTAAAAATCAAGGTGGACGGGAACATAGACATAGAATCCGGCGGAAAAACCAACATGAAGGCTAGGGCCACGTTCAATGCAGAATCCACAGGAGCGATGGGCTTAAAGACTGGAGCTGGCAGCGCTTTTTCCGCTGAAACGGGTCCAGGCGGCTCGTTTTCCCTAAAATCTGGAGCCGGAGGCGCGCTTTCCGTGGAATCGGGAGTCGGCGGCGGTACTACCATAAAATCAGGCCTTAATCTTGAAGCCTCGGCCACCGTTAACATGAATTTGAAGGCGAACGTCATGTTGGAGGTAAATGGAATGGTTTCCAGCAAACTAACTGGAGCCATAGTGGAGGTTATGGGTCAAGGGATGACAAAAGTATCCGCGCCCATGATAACCATCGGCGGAGGAATGTTGCAGCTTGGATAATCAAAGTCAGTCGGAAACAACCGTTCAGGAAATACGAGATCCCAATGGCAGGTTATTGAAGACCATAGCCATGAAAAATGGAATTCCCCATGGAGAAATGGTAATCTTCGATGAAAATGAAAAAACAGCCTGCAAATTAAACTATGAAAACGGTCTACTATCAGGTCCTGCGGAGTTTTTTCTGGCAGAACAACCATTAATGTTGACATTTTTTAAAAATGGAGTACAGGAAGGAGAAACTACTTTTTTTTCCAACGGCGTCAAGGTAGGAACGGTAAATTTTCTCAATGGAGCGTTTGAAGGGGAATTCACCTCCTTCGATGGCGAAGGTAACGTCATAAGAACCGCTGCCTATAGCGGCGGATTGCAAAATGGAGAATGTAAAGCCTTTTATCCGGATGGCGTTCTGATGGAGCATTCATTTTATAGAAATAATTTATTGCAGGGAGAGAAAATAAAGTACTTTCCCAATGGAAATGTTATGGAAGTTTCATCATTTCAGGATGGGAAGCCCTGTGGATTTATAGATATCTACGATAACGATGGCAATTTAAAATCCAGTAGGGAAGTCTGATGGGAATGGGAGTATGCACCGGTGCGATCGCCATGTGCCCATTCGGCGTCGCTCCGACTCCGTTGGCTTTTTTGCCTACTTCCATGCTGATGGGCGCTGCTGGTCCCATGGGTAGTTGCTCCGATTGCATTCCGTTTTTGAACATTGTTCCATTTGGCGTATGTTCCAGTCTACTAAACCCAACTACAGCCGCGTTAACTGCAGCAGCTGCTGGAGTTTTAACTCCCGGGCCCTGTATACCAACTCCAGCAGGCATATGGATTCCCACAAAACCGACGGTCATGAGTAAAACAGGGCCAATGCTGACCAGCGACAGCATGCTAATCTGCGCCTATGGCGGAATAATAAAAATAAATATGCCGGCTCAATTCACGGTACTAATGTAGGCGAATGCATCATGATTGGATACTGTAATTTAACGAGAGCGATGGCGATGAAACCAATCAGAACAAGCCGCTTTCGCTCCATCGCTTAAAACGCATGTAGGTAAAATGAAGTTGTCTGAAAGTCTATAGTTGTTGCAGTACAAAAATCCGACTTCTCAGTGTGATTGTGTATAGTAATTGATGCAGAGATTTGAAATGATCTTTAAAGCCGCTCTGCTGCAATGAGCGAACAATAACGTTTAATACCAAGTTCGGTTTTAAATTACTCATGGCGCTTGTTGAACCTGCTGGTCCGCAATTGTTACAAGGCCCGGTATGGGAAATCAATATCTGAACTTGGTATAAGTATTGTCTGCTGAGTCGGCATATGCTATCTATTGCTCCGCTTCATGGGGAATAGTTTAGCGGTAGAACTTCCGGCTCTGGACCGGGCAACCGTGGTTCGAATCCACGTTCCCCAGCCAATTCGTGCGGCAAGATTGGGTTGTCATTATAGAGATAGCCACCTGTAGATTCGCTGTTACAGAGATCTTGGCACCTCATCGATTATCAAATCACCATCTTAAATTTCCGTCAAAATCACCAAAATTCCCTCCATTTTACCGTTTTCTCTCCATATTTTGGGCAATCGGAGAATCGGCGTTGCCCGTTTTCAAGCCATTGGAGATGAGAGCATTGCGGAGATATTGCTGCGTTTGGCGA
>JAISOD010000051.1 GCA_031275895.1 Holosporaceae bacterium
CTCACGAATAGCTCCACCAAACCATTCATTCATACCGCCTCCTTAATAAATACTCGAAAAGTATAACAATAATGACAAATCATTACAAACCCTTATGGATACTTAATAACGGGAAATGGCATAACACAAAGATACAAGGCGAGGACATTAACCATGTTCGTTTATAAGGTTTTGCCAATTTTTGACTCTCGAGTTTGAGCTTCTCTGTGGTGCAAAAATTATTACCAAACATGGTTATTAACCAATCCCTGGTAACTACGTGAATGCATACTAATACCATTTCCCGTTGCTAAATTCTCATTGTGCGCCGGATAGTGGCTGCAACCCAAGTCCTCTAAAAATCAGTTTGGATACTTTAAAGTGGGAAATGGTATAAGAATGCTATAACGACCAGCAGCTGTCTTTAATTTGAGACGATGATTAGAAACATGAGATGTCTATTCCTCTGCGTCCATCTGTATTATTCTTATTTGGGAAAAATAGTTTGTCGAGAGAAAATCATTTACCTTATTCAGTATATGGACGGATTCATGCTGAATTTCTAGGCCGCAACCCTTGAGCGTTTTTATAATTAGGACGTTGCTGCTGCCGGCATGGAGGACTTTATGGGGAACTGATATGGAGGCAACGCGTTCTCCTACAATCAGACTCCAGTTCGTGAAAATCTCCAGATAAATCGGCCTATTCGTAATATTAGCAATAAAAGTCTTTGCAATATCTCCAACTGCCAGCGCTCGCTTACTCACAGATACCCTCCCGCGCAGTTTATTCGAATAAGACGTATTTCTTCCCCTGCATCTTCTTTAACGCAGTTTTCGCAGGAGCGACTATAATACATTCTGCGCTTCTGTCCCACACTTTTAGATCGTCCTTTGAATTGCCGGCGTAGATAAATCCATTCTTGCCGAAAATTGACGTCAAGGTAGTGGCTTTTGCTTCTGCGCGCAAATTAACGTGTTCGTTACTGGCGAAAACTCCGTCGAAAATATTCAGAAAATCTGCGACTTCGTGGGCATAATTTCGATTGCAGGCTGTGGCGAGAAAAATGCGACGACCTTTTTTTCTTTCGCCAATGATAAAATCCAGAAACTTTTTGTTGTAATTCAGCGATTTAGCATCCAGACTTATATTTTTAGCCAGTTGGTGCTTCAGATGAGCTCGCCCATGCAAAAACCAATAAAATACCTCGAAAATACGCAGAAAATTGCCCTTAACGTACTTTTTTAGGGCAATCATGGTAACGTCATTTTTTATCAATGTACCGTCCAGATCAACGCAAATGGGTTTTAGACTAGCGGGCGAAGTCATGTCGTCTTGCGAGATACGACGCTGACCATAGCAGGACGCAACAATCTCTCGTTATGCATATAGCCGGCCTGAAAAACATTAATAATTGTTCCATCTTCGCGCTCCGCGTCGTTTACTTCGCACATGGCTTGGTGATATTGCGGATCAAATCTATCCCCCTCGGCAATTTCTACTTTAGAGACTCCATGCTTTTTAAACACCGCGATTAATTCTTTCTTGCAGAGAAAAATGCCGTCCAATAAAGCTTTGAGATTCGCATCGGAGTCGATTTTTTCCTTCATCTGTAGGGAATTTTCCAAAACCCTTTCGAAATTGTCTTCAACTACCAGCAAGTCTTTCGCGAATTTGGCATTAGAATATTTTATTGCGTCATCCATTTCTCTTTCGGATCTTTTCCTCAAATTTTCAAGTTCTGCAGCCTTCCTGAGCAGAGTATCTTTCAAAATTTTTACCTCTTCTTCCAGTTGAGCTACCCTATCAATTTCGAACGCTACATCTTCAGGATTTGACGCTACGCCGCCAAGCTCCGCGACGTTCTCCTCATTTTCCGAATCTTTACCTTCCATATTCATATACCGCCCCAATAAATGCTATTCTAAATCGAAACCTTCCTTCCACTGGCGCCTAAGCCGACATACTGGGAAGATCGTTGACATTATTATACGTAAACTTGCGCTCTTTCAAGAGGAGCTGGAGATTTTCTTCAGCATGGATTCGATTTTTTCGGCGCGTTCCCATGTATCGTCGATGAAAATCTCAATATCAGGAATAAACTTTAAGCGAATGTTAGCTCCCAGGCAGCGTTTTAATTTAGAGATATAGCGCTTTAAAAAAGCAAGGCATTTTTCATTACTCGCTTCGCTGGATAATGAAACAATATAAACCTTTGCGAATTGCAAGCAGGGACTAATATTTACATTGGTGATGCATATGAACGAAGTATTCACCTCAAAATCTGCGATTGGATTGCGAAGAAGGTACTCGGATAGCACGCGCCTTATCTCGGATGCAACCATATTTTGTCTAGCGCTTTTCTTTTCCACCATGGAACTACAGCTGCCGAGCAACTTCCTCCAATTCAAAACTCTCTATGATATCATTAACATGAATATCGTTGTAATTCTCCAGAGTGACACCGCATTCGAAGTTTTCTCGAACTTCTTTCACGTCGTCTTTATGCCTTCTGACTGATCTCACATCTCCAGAATAAACCACAACGCCGTCTCTCATCAACCTCGCTTTTGCTCCGCGCCTAATAACTCCAGCCGTAACCATGCAGCCGGCGATTCTTCCCAACTTAGAAACGTCAAATATCTTTCTTACTTCTGCGCTTCCAAGAATATTTTCTTTGATATTCGGAGCTAGTAATCCGGACAGCAACGCCTTTATGTCGTCTATTAGATCATAGATGATGGAATAATATTTTATTTGGATTCCATCCCGAAGAATTTGATCGCGAGCCTGCACATTGGCGCGAACATTAAAGCACAGAATCAATGCGTTAGACGCGCGCGCCAGTACGACGTCGCTTTCGGTAACTTCTCCGATTCCGGAATGTAGAACTCTGACGGCAACTTCCTCTGTTGATAGCTTTTGTAGACTGGAACAAATAGCCTCTGCGGACCCTTGCACGTCTGCCTTGACAATTACAGAGAGATAGCGCAGTTTTTCGTCTGCCTCAAATTTAGAAAACAACTGATCAGCCGTTCTGGATGACGTAATCACCAGCGTCTGCTCTCGCTTTTTCCTGTCTCTATAATTGGAAATTTCACGAGCTTTGCCTTCGTCTTCCACGACTATAAAATCGTCTCCAGGAACTGTGGATCCATTGAAGCCTATTATTTCTCCTGGCATGCCGGGCGTTAATTCATTCAAGGCTTCTTTGACGTCTGTGCGGATTGCCCTCACTCGTCCATAAACCACTCCGGAAACAAAAATATCTCCGACTTTTAACGTCCCTTTCTTGATCAAAACAGTTGCTACTGGTCCTAATCCTTTTTCAACTTTGGATTCTATGACGACGCCTTCAGCCGCTCTATATGGATTAGCCTTCAGATCTAAAACTTCAGCCTGTAGCAAAATAGATTCCTCCAACTTTTCCAGATTTAGGCCGGTTTTAGCTGAAATTTCGACGTCGATAATATCTCCGCCGTAGGCTTCTACCACAACTTCATGGCTCAACAGCTCTTTTCGAACACGATCAGGATTTGCTCCTTGCTTATCGATTTTATTTATGGCGACAACCATGGGAACTTTGGCTGCTTTAGCATGATCAATGGCCTCTATGGTCTGATCTTTGACTCCATCGTCGGCAGCCACCACAAGCACGACTACGTCCGTTACATTTGCGCCCCTTGATCTCATTTCCGTGAAGGCCGCATGTCCAGGAGTATCAATGAATGTAATGCGTCTACCATCTCGCATATTGACCTGATAAGCTCCTATGCTTTGGGTGATGCCTCCGGCCTCCTTCAGAGCGACGTCGGTCTTTCTCAAAGCGTCCAGCAGGGAAGTTTTTCCGTGATCGACGTGTCCCATTATGGTGACTACCGGTGGACGGAACTGCAAATCTTCGGCTGAGTCTTCCTTCCGGAGTCCGATTTCCACGTCGCTATCACTGACCCTTTTAACATTATGGCCGAACTCTAGGATCACCAACTCTGCTGTATCCGCGTCGATAATTTGGTTAGCGGTAGCCATAACTCCCATTTTCATCAGCGTTTTGATAACGTCGCTGGTGCGTATTGCCATTCGATTGGATAATTCTTGAACGCTGATGGTTTCCGGCAGAACAACGTCTTTAATAACCTTCATTTCATCTGGATTTTTTGGAACAAATTTGTTTTTTTGCTTTGCCCTTCTGATGGATGATAGCGACCGCGTTCTGCCGTGGTCTTCATCCAGCGCGTTATATATTGATATTTTCCCAGAACCGGCAATGTAGCGTCCTTTTAGCTCTTTAATGTCTTTTTTTATATCCGGAGCCTTTTTGGAGGTTGCCGATTTATACGAAAAATCGTCGTCATCCGCAAAATCAGCGCCTTTTGAATGTTTGAACGTTTTGTGGCTGTGTATTTTCTGATTATTGGCGCCGCTCTTGGTAGCAGCGTCTTTCGGCGAAACATTCCTTGGCGCGACTTCTTCCGTAGCGTGGAGCGCGCTTTCGGATTCCTGTTGCCTCTGCGTCTCGTCCGCCTGTAATGCGGACGCGCTCTGCTCGTTTTCTACATTCTTAGTTCGAAGCAACTCCTGCTCTTTGCTTTCTTTGATTGCTTCCTTTACTACTTTTAATCGCGTTTCCAGCTCGTTGCTGGTTAGATTTTTATCTTTATAAAGTTCCGAAAGTGGAGAAACCGGAGCAGATACTCCAGCCGTCGGCGACGATCTCTTTTTTTTTACCTCAACTGCTACAACTTTGGATTTTCCATGAGAAAAGCTTTGCCGTACTCTTCCGCTGAGAATAGCAGTAGCTTTCATATCCACCGCCGAACCTGATAAACTTAGAGTACACTTTTTTTGCTCTTCCATATAAATTTCCTTGCTGCCATCATCTAGCCAAACCAATGCTCTCTCGATTTCATGATTATATCGTTGGCAAAACTTTCATTCAGGTTCGGCAGTATTTCCATTAACTCTCCTGAACTCA
Source organism: Holosporaceae bacterium (assembly GCA_031275895.1). Lineage (GTDB taxonomy): Bacteria > Pseudomonadota > Alphaproteobacteria > UBA3830 > UBA3830 > JAIRZM01. The sequence goes on from JAISOD010000051.1 coordinate 4,955, forward strand.
GATCTGCTAAATCATCCAGTTTCCTGACGTCGTGCTGAGCTAAAGTCAGCAAAGCTTCGTTGGAAAATACGCCAAATTCCATAATTTTCGGATCGATTTGCATCTCGTTTAGCTTAGCTAGAATTTCTTTTTCTTTCTCGGCAACATAATTATTGGCTCGCGAAATTAGCTCTTCTGCGACGGCTTCATCGAATCCCTTGATGGAGGCAAGCTCCTCTTTGGATGTGTTGGCCAATTCCTCTACGCTGGAGAATCCTTCCGTAACAAGCAAATAAGCAATAACTTCGTCGCAGTCCAACATATCCATGAACATCTTGGATTGAGCATGGTACTCTTGTTTGCTCTTTTCCAGCGCTTCCGTTTCCGAGACTACTGTGACATTCCATCCTATAATCTGCGACGCCAGGCGGACGTTCTGTCCCCTCCTACCTATGGCTAGACTCAACTGATTATCTGGAGCCAAAACTTCAAATTTTCTATTTTCTTCATCCACTATAACCTTAGAAATTTCTGCAGGAGCGAGCGCATTTACGGCAAAAGTAACAGGATCGTCGGACCAAAGAATTATATCTATTTTTTCTCCCTGTAATTCCTGGATTATTGCCTGAACCCTACTGCCGCGTATGCCAACGCAAGCGCCGATGGGATCTATGCTGGTATCGGCTGAATAAACCGCCATTTTCGCCCTACTCCCAGGATCCCTGGCAATCGCTTTTATCTCTATTACTCCATCATAGATTTCTGGAACCTCTTGCATGAACAATTTCTCAATGAATTTCGGATGAGTGCGCGACAAAAACACCTGAGGACCCTTAGCCTCTCTAGAAACGTCCACTATATAGGCCCGAACTCTGTCTCCAACCCTGAAATTCTCTTTTGGAATCAGCTGATCCCTTTTTATGATTGCTTCCGTTCTGCCTATGTCTAAAGTCACCGAGTTGAACTCTGCCCGCTTCACAACTCCGCTTATTATTTCGCCGGTTTTATCCTTGAATTCCTCGAACTGCCTCTCTCGCTCCGCCTCTCGAATTCTTTGGGTAATGGTCTGGCGTCCAGCGTGCGCCGCAACTCTACCGAAATTTAGCGGAGGTAATTTTGTGGTAAAAACTTGATCCACCTTTGCTTCAGGGTCAATTGCCTTGGCTTCGTCGATTGAAATCTCCGTTATCTCGTTCTCCACAACATCCTTTACGGTAATGCATTTCAGGATCGATACTTCGCCTGTTTTTCTATCTATTGTTACTTGTATGTCATGTTCGTATCCATATTTCGACTTAGCAGCCTTTTGAATGGCGCTCTCCATAGCTTCCAAAATTTTTTCTTTTTCCAGGCCTTTTTCCCGAGCAACAGCGTCCGAAATCTGCAGCAACTCCGGTCCGTAAAAACGAGAATCAGTCCATAAAGCAGTCGACATTCTCCAGCATCCTCTTTCTAAAAAACCCTTTCTACGCTCGCCTTTTTAATGTTCCCGTATGCTAATTCAAGCTCAACCGCCTCAGTATCGCACTCTTCTTTCAAATAGACAACAGCGCCATTTAAATTTTGCGCTACCTTTGTGAGTTTCCCAGAGAATTTGCGCCGTCCATTTATTTTTACGTAAAGCTCAACCCTTACGTTCTTACCGCAAAAACGTTCAAAGTCGCTAACTTTTACGAGAGGGCGGCGCTCGCCAGGTGAACTAACTTCCAGATTATAGGGGCCGCTGATGAAATTTTCAACATCTAAAATTATGGAAATTAGATTATTTGCCCTAACGCAGTCGTCCACCGATACCGGAGCGCCGTCCAGTCGTTCTATGTCGATGGCGACTACCGGACGCGAACCGCCTACTATCCTGACGGTTACGGGCTCGTAGCCATCGGCCAACAGCGGAGCCTCGACTGCGGCGATAATTTTTTCATTCAATCTCAAAAAACACCGCCACCAGCCAAGTGATTTCAAAACGCGGAAAAATGACTCTAGCAGTAACAAGATTCGGCGAAACTACCCTTCGAAAATTAGTCTCTGCGTACTCCCAGGAACCTCAACGCGTATAAAAACAGGTTGATAAAGTCCAGGTACAACTGCAGCGCGCCAAAGATAGCCTTTTTCTCACTGTCTTCAGCTGTATCAGAATCAAAGTAATAGCTCTTTATCTTTTGGGTATCGTAGGCCGTTAATCCGGTGAAGATAACCACTCCGATAATTGATATAACAAGCTCCGCCGCCGAGCTACGCACAAATATATTGGCGATGCTCGCAATAATTATCCCTATCAGGCCCATGATCAAAAAGGATCCTACTCCGGTTAAATCTTTTTCGGTAACATAGCCGTAAATCACCATAGATAAAAACATGGAAGAAGTTACGAAAAAAGCGTAGGCAATGCTCGCGCTGGAATAAACCATAAAAATGGACGACAGCGATACTCCAAGACAGGTGGCAAAGGTGATAAACAGCCATCTAGCCTTCTCGGCAGACATGCTCGCTATTCTCACAGTCAAGTATATGGATATCCCAAAGGGCACCAGAAACATTATCCAGGAAATTACTGGAGATGAAAAAAGCATCAGCATAAATGTCATGGAATTACTGAGAGCATAAGAAACCACAGCCGTCAACGCTAATCCAACGGACATATATGAGAAAACATTCAACATATATTTGCGCAACCCAACGTCCAGAACGCCAACAGCTTCTTTATAGAAGGACGTAACTTTATCTTTCATAAAAACCTCCGCACTACAAGGATATTCTATCAAATTTTACTGCTATTAGCAAGCATTTCCTTCTGATTTTAGATTTTATTGGTAAACTAAGATGGAAATGAGACCAAAAGCTCAGATTTCTGATTATTTTATATTTTTGCGTAGCAATCCATTGGCAGTTGATGGCGAAAATGCTACCTTGCCGCACAGAGTCCTGGATCAGAATGCCGTTGATATCGATAATTATACCCATATACAACGCGGAAAAATATCTAGAAAAATGTCTGGATAGCGTTGTGAATCAGATTGTCAACGATATCGAGATCATATGCATAAACGACGGTTCAACCGATACTTCTCTATCCATTTTGAGAGAATATGCCGAGAAAGACAGAAGAATCGTCATCTTAAATTGTGAGAATCAAGGGCAAGCTGCAGCAAGAAACGCAGGCTTGGAAATTGCTAACGGAAAGTACATTTCTTTCGTAGACAGCGACGATTGGATTGAACCGTCTCTGTGCGAGCGATCACTGCATTTTTTGGAAAACGAGCGCATAGAATTAGTGGTCTTCGACGCGAACATATGCGGAGACTCCACAGTCAACTCCAATAGGTCCATGGCAAAATATTTCAAAATGCAATTCCAGGGCAACGTAAAAATTGACGGCAACGTAATTCTAAAAAGCGCCGTGTCGCCATGGAATAAAATATATGTAAAAGATATCATTTCCAAATACGGAATATCATTTTCAGAAGGACTGCTTCATGAAGATAATTCGTTTCACTGGAAATATATGCTACAGACGAAAAATGCCTACTTCCTACAAGAAAAACTCTATAACTACAGAATTCATGAAAATTCCATCATGTATCAAATCAAATCAAAGTCGTCCAAAGTGGAGGATCACTTCTTCGTTTGTCTGGAAATATTCCGCTACATGAAAAAATACGATCTGCTGGAAAAATATGGGGAAGCGTTTTCGCTTTTTTTCGAGCATTGCCTTGGAGTGGTGCTTGCAAACACAAACGATCCGCTGGCGTCGGCAAAAATAGCTCGTAATGTTTGGTCTCAAATCCATATGCAGAGCGATATAGACATCATACGCGCCCTTGAAAATGAAGATTACGATTACCTGATAAAGTGGGTTGGCTATAGTCCGACGGAAAAAATATTTTCTCTAAAAAATCGCTACGGAAAGAAAATTATCACAGTTGCCGGCATTCAAATCCAAATATCCTAGAGTCCAATGCCGACTAAATTTACCGATAAGTTACGCTAGGCTGAGTTTTTATTGCGTATAAAATACAGCAGCGCCGCGCAGAAAATTATTAGAACGGCAATCTGCAGATACTGCAAATTATTCTTGGTAGATTCCAGAAAATCAGCAAAAATATAGCCGGCGCCAGCCACTGCCACCGACCAGATCATGGCGGCTGGAATATTTAGCGACGAGAATCTCAACGGGGTAATTCCAGCCATTCCTATGATTATGGGACTTATGTTTCTAATTCCGTAAATGAATCTTGATCCAAATATGAAGGACGAATCGTACTTTTTTAAAAATTTAATGACTTTATCAGATTTTTCAGAGAGAATCGGATATTTTTTCAGCAATCTTGCTCCGTACCGCCGCCCCATAAAAAATAGGCACTGTTCTGTGATTAAAGTTCCCAAAAAAGCTGCTAGCATTACAAAGTGCAGAGCCATTAAACCTCGCTGACACAGAAACCCAGCCGTTAAAACAGCCAACTCTCCTTCAACGCAAGCGAAAAAAAAGACGGCCCAGTAGCCATAATTCGCTATAAAATGCTCAAACAAACGTCAGTATCTCCAAAAAACTGGCGCGCCCGAGAGGAGTCGAACCCCTAGCCTTCAGATCCGTAGTCTGACGCTCTATCCAATTGAGCTACGAGCGCGCCGAATGGTGGGTGATGACAGATTCGAACTGCCGACCCCCTCGGTGTAAACGAGATGCTCCACCACTGAGCTAATCACCCAAAAGCAATCGCAAGATACATGAATCAAGCAATTCAGGCAAGGATCAAAGTAGCGGCGATTATACCCATCTTTTTAGGAGCATAGACGAAGAGTTGGACTTGTAATCTCCTCCGACTCCGAATTCCAATTTAACGTTGCACTCTTCGCAGATGGAGTTTTCCGGAATATTCTCCCGAACGCGATCTCCTCCGTTGGCGAAAATCAGCTCGTCCTCCGGATATTTCCTGCGAACTTTGCGAATTCCATCGCAGGCAGAGCCGTCGAAATCGTCAAAGGCTAATAGATCGATCACTCCTTTGATGTGCGAGCAAACGACCGCCCTTGTGTGAAAATTCATGAAATTTTTACCTTTTTTGCGGCAGAGCCATTCGTCTGAATTCAACAATAATATTACTCCGTCCGATTTCTGCGCTGCCTCCTGGATCATCTCAACATGTCCTTCGTGGATGGGGTCAAAGCCGCCGCTGACAATGTAGTATTTGCTCATGACATACTTCCCAAAATTCTCATGGCGTCGTCGGGCCCGTCTACGGCGAATATCTCAGCATTTCCTAAGGCCAGCAGTCTCTGGGCAATTGCATAATCGTTGCCTCCAGTTTTTATGCGATCTCCCAAAAAAATAATTTTCTCGTTGGGATAGATTTTCCGCAAACGATTCGCCACCTGCTCTTTTCCAAAACCTTTGGGAACGACGTCTATGCTTATGTTGCCGCCTATCGAAATATCGTATGCTGGACAGTCTCTTGACAAATCGTCTGCTATTTTTTTACGTTCCCCATTTTGCTTATCCCATAGGAAGTACCTATCCCTCTCGCTTTGCGGACAATCACGGCCCAAAACGCTAAAATTAATCATTCCAACCCTAATCTCTATATAATTTGGGAATAATTCAAATGGATAGGCGCTATTGCGGCGGTAATTCTCCAATCTCTCCAGCATAATCTCTTCCGGTTCGAAATTATTCTGGTATACGAGTTCCCCATTGACGTAAAATTCATTTCCCAAAGATGAAAATATTCCGCTTATTCGAGAAAGAATTTTCTCCGGAACCTGTTCCAGAATTTTTTTATAATCTGAGCCGGAAACAATGTAAAAAATCTTACCTTTCAGAAAATTACTGAAAAACTCAACGAATTCCTTCGTCATTGGAAGCCGTGCCGGAGTCAAAGTTCCGTCCATATCCGCGGCAAAAACAGTTTTTCCGCCGTCTCTAGCCTTACAATTTTCGGAACAGCGCCCGTAGGAGTCCCTGTATCTAACTATATCGTTCTCGTCAAGAATTTTCCCTCGCTGAATTTCCTTTACCAGCAGAACGTCGGTTCCCGAATTTTTTAGAGAATGAGGCGCGCCGCGCGGGATTTCTACTGTTTCTCCTTTTTTCAGGGCGATAACGGATTCTTCCAGCGTAGCTTCCGCGAATCCTTCCATGATCTCCCATTTTTCAGATCTGTGTTCATGAGATTGCAGGGACAACTGAGCTCCAGGATTAACGGCGATGGTTTTTACGACAAACCCTTCTCCTACTTCCTCTACGCGCCAATATCCCCACGGCCTTGCGCATTTATCTCCATTTTTATAATTATTAATCATGGTTAACACAATTCTTTTCCAAATTCCCATCGATGCGCGCGCATATCATAAAACCAGTTGAGAATTTAAAAAAGACTCTCGAATAAAAAAGTTCCTACCGCGTCCATTTATAGAAATACCACTGATTAGCAACGCCTGAAGTTGAAAAAATGTTGCAAATGGATGGCGCTAACTATGTCAACCGATGGAATTATGCTGAAGTCATTTTGCAGTCTCGCATCTAGTGAAGTAATGCACATTTTCCTTAGAATATTGAGTTTTACGAAATATAAATGTACAATAGCGATCGCGTTGTCTCTGAATAATCGTCCCTATAACGGTTATCGTGAGTGCGTTGCTAATGCGATTGATTAAAGAATGCAGTTGCCTTTGTTTTTGTACTACAAGAAGATAATAGAAAGCTGTATAGACCTCGAATACAAAGATCTGATTTCCGTTGATCCTCCAAAAGAATCAGCTTTCGGGGACTTTTCCACCAACGTAGGCATGGTCTTATCTAACAGACTTGGCAGAAAACCCATCGATATAGCCGACGACATTTGCGCTCAACTTAAAAATAATGATAATTTTGAACGATTGGAGGTGCGAAAACCTGGTTTTATAAATTGGTTTGTTCCGCAGCGCGTATTGATTGCATACTTTCCGCAAATTCTAGACAACAATTTCGGGAGAGTCGACATTGGCGGAGGCAGGTCAGTCAACATCGAGTATGTTTCTGCCAATCCAACAGGTCCAATTCATGCAGGACATGTTCGCGGAGCCGTTTCCGGCGACGTATTGGCCAGACTGTTGGCCTACGTCGGCTATCGCGTGACCAAAGAGTTTTACGTCAACGATGCTGGTAAACAGATGGAAATAATGGCCAGTTCCCTGTACCGCAGGTATCTTGAATTATTCGGCAAAAGCAGCGGCGAACTCCCCAGTTGGGCATATCCGGGGGATTATCTAATAGAAATTGCCAACAAAATCGTTGAGGAGCATGGAGATAAGTTTGTCGACAAAAATCAATCAGAGTGGCTGGACTTTTTCAAGGAGTTCGCTTTAGCCAGCATCATGACCGACGTCAAAAAAGACCTCGCCGATCTCGATGTTCATCATGATGTTTTTTCATCAGAGCAGGAACTGATAAAAAGCGGCGCCGTAAGTCGTGCTATCAATCTGTTGAATGATAAGGGATTAGTGTACAGCGGAATTTTACGAAGACCGCTGGGCATGGATTCCGAGAAGTGGGAGGAGCGAGAACAGCCGCTCTTCAAATCAACCGCCTACGGCGATGACGTCGACCGTCCGCTGCAGAAATCAGATGGATCGTGGACTTATTTTGCCTCCGATCTTGCCTATCACATGGACAAAATAGAGCGTGGATTTGACGAGATAATTGATTTTTGGGGAGCGGATCACGGCGGATACATAAAGCGCATGCAGGCCGGAGTTTCGGCAATTTCAGACGGCAAAAAAAGCCTGAAAGTGAAGATAATTCAGATTGTTAGGCTACTAAGGGACGGTAGGGAGATAAAAATGTCAAAGCGAGCGGGAAGTTACGTCACCGCACGAGACATAATCGACAAAGTTGGCAAAGATGTAATACGCTTTATGATGTTAACCCGCCGCGACGACGCTTCGCTCGATTTTGATTTCGTAAAAGTCGTTGAGCAAAGCAGAGATAATCCGGTTTTCTACGTGCAATACGCCTATGCAAGGACGCATTCTGTCATAAAATTATTCATGCAAACGTTTGGTTCCGAAGAGATGCCATCCGTGCTGGATATAGATCTAAATTTGCTAGATATGAACTGCGATATGAAATTAGTAAAGGCGCTGGCAGACTGGCCTCGTCAAGTGATGATGGCGGCAAAAAATTACGAACCCCACAGAATAGTGTTTTTTTTGATAGATCTTGCCTCGATTTTTCATTTTTTATGGAATCAAGGAAAAGAGAACAGTCAGCTACGTTTTATTTTGCCGAATGACTTACCAAAAACCAAGGCAAGGATTATGTTGCTCAAAGCCATGCAGCATGTTATAGAATCCGCGTTCGATATAATTGGTATTACTCACGTTGAGGAATTGCGCTGATGAGTCCGTTTGTGGATGATGAAGATGATCGCGTAGTTGATCAGGACTGGTCTCCCATTCCTCCGGACGATGATCAGAAGCCTTTTTTCCTGAAGGATGATAAAAAATTTCTCATCATAGGCGGCGCGTCTTCGGTAGCTGCGCTTTTCACCGTGGCATACATAATATACTCCGGATCGCGGCCCGTCGATCTCGATGAATTGCCGATTATTCAAGCAGATCCAACTCCGGTTAAGGTAAAACCGCAAATAAACGAGGAAGTAAAACACCAGGATAAAACGGTTTACGACAATATCTCCGGCGACAAGCGCGTTGTGGAAGAAAAGCTGGCTCCGCAACCTGAGGAAGTTTTGTCAATTCCGGAAATGGATTCCGGAGAAATTATCTCTGAGGAAGAAAAAAAAAGTATTCTTCAAGCTTTCGACGAGTTAGCGCCAGAAAAAGAATACAAAATTAACTACAACGCCAAGGCTCAAACTGCAAAGGCCATCATCAACGATTCAAAATCTGCAGAAAACGAATTGCATCCTCCCATTAATAAAATAGACGAAGAAAAAATTGCCCAGGACGCCAAAAAGGAAAAGAAAACGCGAAACAAAGGCGCGCTGGAAAAATCAGCTGCGGAAGACGGCGGCCTCATGGTACAAATCGCCACAGTATCGACTAAAACGGCAGCGGAAGCGGAATATAATCGTATTCTTCGCAAAAATAAATTTCTCAAAAAAAATGGCAAAAGAATCTTTAAAATAGATATGGGAGAAAGAAATGGCGTCAAATACGGCATACAAGTCGGTCCATTCAAAAATCGAGAAGAAGCCCGTAAGATCGTAACGGCAATGAAAAAAAACGGTTTTTTCTCTCACATATCCAAATAAATCGCAAATTAGCGGCAAACCTAATCTTTCTTTAGGACCAATGCGGTCCAACCTCGATAATCATACCTGTGTATCTGCTTTAGCCCCATAGAACTATATTGGTTGATCACGCTGAAGTCGTTCGCAGTAAAGCCGGACAGTACCAAAATCCCATTTCGAGACAAAGCATTGGAGATTGAATCGCTTATGGCTATTAGAGGCTCCGCCAATATATTGGCAACGATAAAATCATACGATTTTGAAAAAAACTCCGTACTATGATTTTGGGAAACGGAAACGCGATGAGCGACCTTATTAAGGTTAACGTGTTCCTGCGATACTCTAACCGCTTCAGCATCATTATCGCAGGCGACAATGTTTTTACAGCCCAATTTGGCTAGCGCTATGGCCAAAATGCCTGAACCACACCCGAAATCCAACGCGCTTTTGTGTTTTCTGTGATCAAAAAATGTGTAGCAGGCCGCAATGCAACGATTGGTGGTCGGATGCTCTCCGCTGCCGAAGGCCATATAGCTGGAAATTTCTATTGGAATTTTATGGGAAGGTATTGCGTTTCCACGCAGATGCGCGCCATAGACGTAAAATTCTCCAATCACGATTGGTTTGAGGTTTTCAAAACTTTTCTGAAGCCAGTCGATCGACTTTAACGCCTTGTTATCGATGATTCTACAATCATATGCCTTTACCTTCAGATAACTTAAAATTTCCGGCCCGTCTATTGGTTCGTTATGGAGCGCTTCTACAATCCAACGACCATTAATTTCCAAACATGATGTGGACATATAATTTTTTTCGAACAATAGATCCATAACGTCAAAAGCATCTTTGATATTAAAATCTCCAAAAGAGCATTTGAAAATCTGATTTGTCATTTAGAAACCAACGGAGAGAGAATCATCATCATTTGTCTACCCTCCGGTTGAGGAGCGCCTTCACATTTCGCGAATTCTTTCATATCTTCCGTTAAGCGATTTAACAATTTTTCACCGATTTCCTTGTGGGATATTTCACGTCCGCGAAAGCGCAGCGTAATTTTAACTTTATTTCCTTCGCCAATGAATTTATGAATGTGAGAAAGCTTTACCTTGTAATCGTGTTCTCCGATGGCCGGAGTGAACTTAACTTCTTTTATTTCAATGAATTTCTGCTTTTTGCGCGCTTCAGATTTTTTCTTCTGGAGTTCATACTTTAGTTTTCCATAATTTATAATCTTACAGACCGGCGGCGACGCCTGCGAAGCTACCTCTACGAGATCTAAGCCGACTTCCCGAGCCATGGACATGGCTTCCTTTACGCTCACAATGCCAAGCGCGTTTCCATTTTGGTCTATCAAACGAACCTGCTGCGCTAAAATTGCTTTATTTATTCGATATTTCTCCTCTATAGCTTTATCCTCCAAGCTTTATCCTCCTATCATAGTCTCCAGGTTAATAATTTTTCTGTGAAAATCAATAACTCTCCGGCTAATTTTAATCGGAGAGTTGCAGATTAGCACTAGGAATAATTCATTTTTCATAAATTTTGAATTTTAGATTAAAACTGCCTGAATAATTTCATCCGTTAGATCAATTTTCCCATTTTTAATCATGAGCGATACGAGATTAAAAACGTTTCTCGCGAAAAGCTGACTAGAATCATTAGCCACTCGCGCTGCAAAATCAGTGTAGCCGATAATTGTTACGTTCCCGAGCGTTAGCGTTTTGTCCTTTTTTGATAATTCACAATTTCCTCCAGTTTCAACGGCCATATCCAGAATGACAGACCCAAACGGCATCGATTCTACCATTTCTTTAGTCACCAATAGCGGAGCTTGTTTACCAGGAATTTGCGCGGTTGTTACCACTATATCCATTTTTGCTATCATTTGCGCCAATTTTTCCATCTGGCGTTTTTTATAATCTTTGCTCATTTCTTTCGCATAACCTCCGGCGATCTCTCCATTTTCATCGCTCTCAACGGTTATAAAGGCGGCCCCCAAGCTCTCGGCTTGCTCCTTTGCGGCGGCGCGTACGTCGAAGGCATAGACAATGGCTCCCAACCGTTTAGCCGTTGCAATGGCCTGTAAACCAGCGATACCAGCTCCAATAACTAAAACTTTTGCCGGGCGAATCGTACCGGCGGCAGTCATCATCATGGGAACAACTCTACCGTAGTGATATAACGCCTCCAGCATCGCCCTATACCCGGAAATATTCGCCTGCGACGAAAGCACGTCCATGGATTGGGCACGAGTAATGCGGGGAATTTTTTCCAGGGCGCAGAGATGCACTCCATCTGCTCTTAATTTTTCTAGCACTTCCTTATTTTGGAACGGCGACAGAAGAGCGATCAGATACGAGTCGCGTTTCAATTTATTTTTTCCAGTTAGAGACGGTCTCACGGCGAGATATAAATCAGCATCCGAAATATTCTTCGTTTTTTCGATTTTGGCTCCGGCTGCTACATAGTCCGCATCGCTAAACAACGAAGTTACGCCATAATTCTGGGGAAGCGCTACTTCTAGGCCAATCCCCATATATTTTTTCACCGTTTCCGGAGTAATTGCTACTCGCTTTTCTTTCTCATCGATTATTGCGCTAATTTTCATGCCATAACTCCATGAATTCTTTCACTTAGCTCAGCCAACAGATAATCTCGCGATAGCGGCAATTTTCTGCAGCTTATACCATAAAAATACATTTGCAGAAAATGTCCAGTCATCTCCAGCGCAGAAAAAATATCAACATTTGATGGACAATTATCGTTGGAAACCAAAAAGCTCGGCAACCTGAATAGCCGATCTTTGTAACCTTCGCCGACCGATTTAATCACAGCGCGTCCGGTGCACGGGGAAACATAGAATAAGTCGTCGGTTTTACCGGTAACGGCGCATTTTGATAAATCCAATCCCATTCCTACTTCTGCTAAAAAGGATATTTCAAAAAAAACGTAATTTATAAGCCAATTTTCTTTTGCGATGGACAGCAATAACGATTTTAACGCGCCAAAAAGCTTCGGATGCGGCGCTTTTTCCGGCAATCCTTTTGAGCAGAGCGTACATGCGCTTTCTAAAATCAAAATTCTCTGATGGTCGGCGAACACATGGCAAAAAGGAGAGAATACATTTTCAATTTGAAAAGTTCCCAGTTGTTCGGATGTTCGTCCTCTCCACAATACGTGGCTAATGTCCCCGTGCTGAATTGGAATTTTAATTCCCCTTACTAAGCCGGAGGTTTTGCCGAAAGTTTCATTGAAAACCGTTACGATCCTAAGATTTTCGGCGAACAAACGCGTTGATAGAACGATGCTGCTTTCCTGCCACTGCAATTCAGACTACCTCTCCGAACGTTGGTCTGCTGCTTTTATCGATCAGAACGTGCAGAAAAAGATGTACTTCTCTCTTTAGCAGAGACGATAACTCTTCCCGCGCTGCTTTGCCGATGGCTTTTATCTTTCCTCCATTGCGTCCCAGGAAAATTATTCTATGAGCTCTATTCTTTACATAAATGTTTTGGGATATTTTCACGCTGCCGTCGGCTTGATTTTGTAAATTTTCCGTTTTCACCACGCATAGATATGGAATTTCTTGATGGATCCTGTGATAAATATGCTCCCTAGTGATTTCGGAAGCGTATTTCTCCATGGAGGAGTCTGTGATTTCATCGTCGCCGTAAAGCCATTCCTTCTCCGGTAGCGCTGAAGCCAAGCAATCTAAGACTCTATCAACGCCGCTTCCGGTCAAACTGGAAATCATAAAAATATTTTCGAAATCACGCGTTTTGCTTAGCATTTGCGAAAGCTCCAGCAATTTCGGCTTATGGACCAAATCAATCTTATTCAACAAAAGAGAAATTTTCCTGGAGTCATCAATTTTTTTCAGCAATGCGATGCTGTTGTTGAAGTTTTTTTTCGATGCATCCACTAGAAATAAGATGCTATCGGATTCGCCGCAGGCTTGCCATGCTGTTCTTTCAAGCTGAACATTTTTTTCATTTTTTGAAAATCCTGGAGTATCAACTAATATAATCTGACTTTCTCCTCGAATGACTATACCATGTATTCGAGAAGCGGTAGTCTGAATTTTTCTGGATACTATGGATACTTTTTGCCCAACCAACCGATTGATAAGCGTAGATTTTCCAGCGTTTGTTTCGCCAAGTACGGCCACGAAGCCACATTTCTTCAATTTAATGCCTGCTCTTCCTTTAATTTTTTTAGCATTTTCTCAGCCGCGTCGCGCTCTGCGTTTTTCCTGGAATTGCCAAGGCCGATTACCGACAACCCGACCGCTTTCGCTTCTATTTTAAAGGTCGGATCATGTGGTTTCCCGATCGTTTCTATCAGCTCATAGGCAGGCAATTCTTCATGAAGGGACTGCAAAAATTCCTGTAACTGAGTTTTGTAATCTTTCTTTTTGTGCTCGGTCTTCGCGATATCTCTTCCCCAAAGTTTTGCTATTACGGCGCGAGCCGTTTCAAAATTAGAATCCAAAAATACCGATCCTAGAACGGCTTCCAGCATATCGGCGATGGCTGAGGAACTCTTGCTTTGTGATAAAAAAAAACTTTTGGGAATTAAAAAGCAATCTATAATCTTCTTTTTTTTACAGAGAGTTATGATAAAATCGGTCCCGCCGAGCACCGCAGTCCTGGTTGCCAGATCTCCTTCGCTATCCTGAGGGAATTTTTCGTATAAAATGCTGGAAATAGCCAGTCCAAGAACTCTATCTCCCAGGAATTCCAGACGTTCAAAGCTTTTGGCGGAAATTTTATTCACTTTACCAATACTTGGATGAGATACAGCCAGTGAGATTAACTGCAAATTTTTGAATTTATACCCCAGAATATTCTCCAAAGCGACTATATCTTCAGACACGCAGACGTCCATACTAGATAATCCTCTGGAAAATACGGCTATATCTTATGTTTTGAAACCACAGCCAGAATTCCCACAATTTAACTCCATTCGCTATGGAATATACGGTGTAGATAGCCCTTCCCATGAGATTCTCTTCCGGTATAAAACCTAAACCGCAGCGCGAATCCTTGGAACAATCGCGATTGTCTCCCATCACGAAATAATGCCCCTGAGGCACAGTTATTTCATCGAAATTATTTGCCGCCGAGAATTTCATATCGTCAATGTAGGCGACTGTATGCGGAGGAGTGTCCGCCAGCGGAAGCGTCTCCTCGTATACGCTTAATTCTGTGAATCTATGCGTTTGCGTGTCGTGGTGAACCATTTTATTTTTAAACGACAGTTGGGCGTCAACCCCATTCACTCGAACAATACCGTTGGTTACGCTCACTCGGTCGCCGGGCAGCGCTATAACTCTTTTGATGAGATTGACGTCGTTGTTCTCTGGTTTTTCCGCATCATAGGGATGTTTAAAAACTATCACTTCTCCGCGTTTCACATTGTTTTTAAAAAATCTACGCCCGGAGAATAAATTGGGACTAAACCATATGCTGTGCCTGCTGAAACCATAGGCCCATTTTTCCACCAGTGGCATATCTCCAATCAACAGAGTTGGAACCATTGAACTGGATGGGACTATGTACCAATCAAACGCAAAAAATCTGAACAGAGAAAAAAAAAAGACAAAAACGACCATGAAGCGAAGATCTTCATTCAGTTGGTTCCGTTTTCGATTTGAATTTACATGTTCCTCGTTTCTATGTCTCCAAAACTTGATGATAAGGCGCTTTCCATTTTCTATAAATCTATCGAACATAATTTTAGTCGTCTTTCTTTGCGCGTTCGCCCTTTTCGTGACGCTCTTGCGCTTCAATTCCAAACATAGCCACCGGTCTTGCCTCCAATCTTTTTAGGGAGATCGGCTCTCCGGTTTCCTCGCAATATCCGTAGCTGCAATTTTTAATCTTGGAGAGGGCTTCGTCTATTTTGCAAATAAGTTTATAGGCCCTTTCCTTGCTGCGTAGTTCATAGGTTAAATCTATCTCGTTGGAAGCTCTATCGACGACGTCGGTACAGGTTTTATCGCCATTTTGCAATTCCTCAATAACTTCGTCGTTATTTTTCAGCAATTCCTCTCTCCAATCGACAAGTTTGCGCCGAAAATACTCTCGCTGAAAATCGTTCATGAACTCCTCGTCATCGGAGGGTCTATAACCGCTTGGTAGTTCGCAAATCTTACCGTCCATCGTCTACTCCACGACATAAAATCTAGCCGAGGGCCGTTTTTACCAGATCAACAATTTCATGGAATGCTGTTTTATCGTTAACAGCCAACTCTGATAGGATCTTTCTATCCAGGGATATTTTTGCCTTTTCCAAACCATGAATAAACTGAGAATATCTCATGCCGTACTCTCTGGCCGCAGCGTTAATCCTGATAATCCACAACCTTCGCAAATCGCGCCTTTTATTGCGTCGATCTCGATAGGCAAATTGCATCGCTTTTTCCAGTCTTTCTAATGCAGAGCGATAGCATTTGCTGGAACGCCCAACGTACCCCTTCGCAAGTTTCAACACCTTTTTATGGCGAGCGTGCGCTGTTACGCCCCTTTTTACCCGTGACATGTACTCCTCCTCACCTATACGGCATGTATTTCAAAATGTTCTTACTGTCGCTTATGCTCAAAACCATGGCGCCGCGAGCTTGTCTCTTCATTTTCTGCGGACGCTTCCTTAAATTATGCCTCCTAAAAGCGGCCTGAGCCATTATTTTCCCAGACGAACTAAAGTTGAAGCGTTTTTTGGCTGCGCTCTTGGTTTTTAGTTTAGGCATTTTCTCAATCCTACTCGCAAAAACGGCGCTGGTTCAATCTGATCATCCCCAGCTCGCACGTCTTATAGCAAATATATGGGAAAATTGGAATAAGGCATTTCGATTTTTCCAAACGCTACTGAAAAGTCAGCAAAACGGTCGAAATATTCCTACAGTTGCTACTGCATAATTCAAATTCTTTTCAGCCTGCATGCTCGAAGATTACTTTCTCCGAAGTCATTTTTTCCACCTTTGTTCTTGGAGCAGATTTATTTGCACAACAGAAAGACCTGTAGCTCCTGAAATTTGTTTCACAGTAAGTCCCATGGACAACAGCTTCATAATCGACAGACTTCTCCGGAAGGTTAATACAGTAGATTCATCGAGACAGAATCATACCGCAAAATCGCCGACGAGCTAAACAAGGCGAAACATCGCACCAAGAGCGTCAAAACACAGGGCGGAAAAGCCTTCGATCACGGTTACGTGCGCAAGATTTTGCTGAATATCCAATACAAGGGTTACGTGAAACACAAGGAGAATGTTTACGTTTTTAATCAGCTTTGTAAGCGTATAACGGTACCCTCGCCTTCAAGACGAGGGGGCATCCATACTTTCTAATTAATTTATCACCTTCATTCTACAATCAATCGATGAACAAATTACTAACAAACGCGAATTATGAATCATGTTCGCTTATAATTTTTCGCACTCTAGAGCTCTTCGAATTTTAGGCTTGAAAATTAGCAAAATCCAATTAACGAACATGGTTATGGATTAAAAGTATTGAAATAGTAGAAGATGTGGCCGAGAAACTTAGGACAATCAAGGAAAAAATACTGGTAGAGAATAGATTTTTAGATTAACCAACGCAGTGTGCGGGTTTTTTTTATAATTTTGATAATTTAAGGCTTTATTAAAGCATCGTTTTCAGTTTTTATTAATTTGCAAGTAAAAATTGAGGAAACGACGCCTATCGAAGATTTT
>JAISOD010000068.1 GCA_031275895.1 Holosporaceae bacterium
GCGACCACAAACGCCGGCGATATGTTGGCGAACAGGAACGCAGCCGCCATAAACGCCGCAACTTTCCTGCGAAACGACTCCGAAAAAGCGAGCGTCCTCTTGCCGTCGCCCGCGCACTCTACCATCTTCTCTTCGCTCATGAATATTCTCCTAAAAAATAATTAAAATTCTCCGCCCTGCGACTATAATATAGGGCCTTTATTCCGCTAGTCAACACAAAAATTCAAACTGCAAAAAAAATATTTTTGCAAAAGACAAGCCTTCGCTAGCTCGCGGAGGAACATAGCATCAAAATACCCGATCGTCAAATAATAGACCTCTTTCCTAACCTTCGTCCTTCCGATAATTTTGCGTCATTGGAGTCAGGAGCAGATCTCAGGGCGCCTTAAACTTGAGGGAGAGCACCGTTGGTCGTATTCTTAAACGTCTGATGAACAGCGGATTGGTGACGAAATCCGCATCGGCCATCAGGACCAAACGGAAACGTATCTTCAAAGGATATGCCAGCCCTGTACTTTCAAGAAATTTGAGGAAATGAAGAGTGGAAATATAACAATTATCGACCTCATGCCCGCTTGAACGGCGCAACTCCTATGGAGTATATTCAGATAAATCGCAACTCCGAGGCGGTCTCACACCTAGCGAACCTATACGCTTTTTCTCATGGCACTTGAAAGAACATGCGTTTAAGTATAATAATTGGGCCGCAATTCTGTCGGAACATTAATCCGACTATGCCGCGTTGTTTACGGCTGGCCGCGCAGTTAAAAATGGTGTGAAGAAAAAATGCTGGAAAAAAATTTCGATCCAAAGTCTTTTGAACAGAATTTCTCCTTTGAAATAGAAGCTTCCCTTCGTAAACCGAAGGCTGAGCCTTTCATGGTTCTGTTGCCTCCTCCGAATGTTACCGGATCGCTGCATATAGGGCATTCCCTCTGCTATACGCTTCAGGATATTCTGGCCAGATACAAAAGACTGCGAGGTTACGACGTGCTATTTCAGCCTGGACTTGATCACGCCGGCATAGCGACGCAGCTACTGGTGGAAAAACGCTTGTACGACAGCGGCGTAGAGAAGAAGTCGCTGAGTCGAGAACAGCTGCTAAAGGAAATTTGGCTTTGGAAAGAAAATTCCGGCGACGTAGTTGTCAATCAAATGAAAATTCTCGGAATTTCCTGCGATTTTTCTCGGCAAAGATTTACCATGGACGAAGGCGCCAAGAAAGCCGTTGCGAAAATGTTTGTTCGACTATTTAAGGATGGATTCATATACAGGCAAAAGAAAATGGTCAATTGGGATCCTTTTATAGGAACTGCAATATCGGACCTTGAAGTAGTAGAACGGGAAGTGGATGGACGTTTGTGGTATGTTAAATATGTACTTGCCAATTCCGATGAATGCATAACGGTAGCCACTACAAGACCGGAGACTATTTTTGGGGACGTTGCAGTCGCGGTGAATCCAGATGACTGCAGGTACGCTCATCTGATAGGGAAAAAAGTTGTTGTTCCTCTTACAGATAGAAAAATCCCTATTATTGAAGATAAATATGCCGATATGGCGAAGGGCAGCGGCGCCGTAAAGATTACTCCGGCACACGATTTTAATGATTTTTTGGTGGGAGAACGCCATAAGCTTGACGTCATTGAGGTCATAGATGCTCGAGGGGAATTGAATGAAAATGTTCCAGAGATATTTCAGAAAATGGATCGTTTCGCGGCTCGCGAAAAGGTGGTCGAACTATTGGATAAAATGAAACTATTAGTTCGCGCGGAGGATATCAAGCAGACAATTCCATTTGGAGATCGCTCCGGCGTAGCGCTGGAGCCCAGGATTACATATCAATGGTTTGTCGATGCGGAGAAATTGTCTATTCCGGCTATTAGCGCCGTAAAGGATGGAAAAATTCGCTTCATTCCTAAACATTGGGAAAATTTATATTTTGAGTGGCTAAGCAAAATAAGACCATGGTGCGTTTCTCGCCAAATTTGGTGGGGGCATCGCGTTCCTGCATGGTATGGGCCTGACGGACAGGTTTTTGTGGAAGAAAGTTATGAGGAAGCCATGGGAAAAGCTGTGGAATTCTACGGCAAGAATACCATTGAGCTAACTCAGGACGCAGACGTTCTAGACACTTGGTTTTCTTCCGGAATGTGGCCCTTCATTACGCTTGGCTGGCCGGACAAAACCGATGACATGAAGAGATACTATTCAAAAACGACTATTGTAACTGGTTTTGACATCATTTTCTTCTGGATAGCTCGTATGATAATGATGGGCCTCCACGCTACCGGAAACATACCGTTCCGGGACATATATATTCACGGCCTGGTGCGCGACGAAAAAGGCCAAAAAATGTCTAAATATAAGGGTAACGTTCTGGATCCGGTGGATCTATGCAACAAATATGGAGCCGACGCCGTAAGGTATACTCTCGCATCGATGTCGTCGCCCGGCAGAAACATAAAAATGAATGATCGGGCCGTTGAAAATGGGAGAAATTTTCTCACAAAGCTTTGGAATGCAGTCAGATTTTCACAGTTACACGGATGCACGTCCAATAAAAGATTCGATCCCAACGCCGTGAATAGTCCATTGGCGAAGTGGATTATTTATCATGCAAAAAATGCAATTACCGACGTAGAACAAGCCCTCGAAAGCTATCGTTTCGACGAGGCTGCCAGGCATATTTATCGCTGTGTCTGGAATTGCCTGTGCGATTGGTACATGGAGTTCATAAAACCAATCTTGCAAACGTCGCACATTAACCCTAATGAAGAGAACAGCGCGACCGACGACGCCGCAGACGCTGTCGGCGAGAACAATAAACTCAGAGATTATGATATAAATATTCTGCTTGCGAAAAACGACCTTAGGAATACTGCAGCTTGGGTTATTTTACAGCTTGTGAGAGTCCTCTATCCATTCTGCCCATTTATATCAAAAAAATTAATGGGCGAAATTGGAGTTGTTGATACAGAGTGGCCGGATTTAAGCGGAGTTAACATCAGCTTTGATCAAGACGTAAAGGAGATTGAACTTTTAAAAAACGTCATAACTTCCATTAGATCCATGAAGCAATGCCTGCGAATATCGGTGGGGGAAAAATTGCCGGTTTCTATGGAAATGACAAACGCTGATGCTGGTAAATTTTTAGCGGATTATGGAGACATACTGTATCGAATGGCCGGCGTTGTGGCGGAAGAAAGGTTAATGCAGAGCATTTCTATCGTTGTCGATGGAGCCGTTATCAGAATTGGTCTGGGGGAAGGAGTCGATCTGCTGCAGGAGAAAAAAAGACTCTGCAACGAAAAACTTAAATTGACTGAAACGCACGATGAAATACTACTGAGATTGGACAATAGCGAATTTTTAGAAAAGGCTTCGGAGAACGTCATCATTGAGCATAAAGAAAGACTTGAAAGCATTAGAGATAGAATTCAGAAAATAGATTATGTTATTCAGAGTCTCGAGATTGTAGAATAACTCCCTCAGCATGAGTCGCTACAAAATTACGATTGAGTACGATGGAACGCCGTTTCACGGTTGGCAGCGGCAGGATGGTTTTGATACGATCCAACAGCGGCTGGAGGGAGCTATTTTCCCGATAGCGCAAGCCCGCGTGACAATGTACGGTTCCGGACGCACTGACGCAGGAGTGCACGCTCTTGGGCAGGTTGCTCATTTTGATCTAGCAGAGGATTTCGACTGTTTTCGACTGCAAGAATGCATGAATGCCCATCTGGCGGATGTTCCAATTGCAGTACTTTCAATTGAAAAAACAAGCGGAGATTTTGATTCCAGGTTTAGCGCTCTGGAGAGAACTTACCTGTATAAAATCCTAAACCGTCGTTCCAAACCGGCAATTGACATTAACAGAGCGTGGCATATCGTCCAGAATTTGGATGAAAATAAAATGCATAGCGCAGCGCAACATTTGGTGGGGAATCACGATTTTTCATCCTTTCGAGCAGCCGGTTGTCAGTCCAAATCGCCCGTGAAAACGTTGAACAGCATATCCATAAGGCGTTGCGCGGATCTTATTTTCATCGAAGTAGCTGCTCGTTCTTTTCTCTATCGTCAGGTGAGAAATATAGTGGGTTCTTTGTGCCTGGTCGGCGGCAATAGGTGGACAGAACAAAACCTTATCGAAGCTTTTTTATCCAAAGATAGGACGCTTGCCGGTCAGACGGCGCCTCCCTACGGCCTCTACTTTGTCGGCGTAAAATATTGAAAAGTATTCGACAATGGATTTTCTGCGCTATACAATGCTGAGCGCGCATGCCAGCTCTTGACTTGTGGTCGCAAATGTGTTTTCTAACTACTGTGGGCCTGTAGTTCAGCGGTTAGAGCCCTCCGCTCATAACGGAGTAGTCGTAAGTTCGAATCTTACCGGGCCCACCATGCAGAGGCGAGTTTGGATCTATGCTACTCGGCGCAGGCATACAATCGCTGAAGAATTACTCCAAGAGATGCTGCGTAGGCTTTTCCTATGGCGTTTCGTTCCCGCTAACCCTCGTAATATTAGACTATTGGCTTAAGGACGTCGGCGTTCCCAATCACATAATCGGATTATTTACGCTCCTGCATTGGCCATTTACGCTTAAATTTTTATGGGGAATTTTTGTAGAGCACTACGATATTCCAGGCCTAAGCAAAAAAGTCGGGCGAAATCGTTCCTGGCTTTTGGCTAGTTATCTTCTCCTCATAGTCGGAGTCGTTGGAATGGCATACTCTTGTCCGGAATCTAATCTGCTGCCAATTATGATCTTCGCTTCTGTAGTAACCATTGCGGACGGTTGCAAGGACGTTGTTATTTATCCCTATCAAATAGGCGGAGCATCCCCCAAAAAATTTGGCTACGTAGCCGGCGTTGTTGGATTTGGATACAGGATTGGCTTTATCGTCATAAAGGTAACGACTCTGCATTTGGCTCATCTTTTCGGTTGGAAAGTAGCCTACCTAACGGCGGCATTTTTAATTTTTCTCTCCATGATACCAATATTTTTTATGAAAGATCCGCGCGCCAAGCAAAAGCGATCGAAGCGTAAGAAAAATGCTCCAGAGTCGCTGTTTAGATCGTTGGGCGAATCTTTTTCAAAAAGCTTGGTAATTCCTCTGAAGTCCTTGCTAAGTGGAGATGGAGGACAAAAAATACTGGCCATTCTAATGCTATACAAGGGAGCGGATTTTATGATGCAAAAAATGTCGCGGCCATTTTGTCTTGAAGTTGGATTCAGTAAATTAGAGATCGCCAACGTCGTGCAACTTTTTGGATCCGTAGCGGTAATTGTAGGAGGGTTCCTGGGAGGATATCTAATAAAAAAGATGGGCGTTCGTCGAGCGATGATTGCTTTTGGCCTCGCTCATGGCGCCTCTTTCTTTTCGTATCTCTTATTGGTCGCATATGAACGCGATACCGACGTGCTTTGCGCCGTAATTTTTATGGAGGGCGTAACCGGAGGAAGCGTTACGGCCGCATTTTTGGCCTTTCTCTACGGCCTATGTAAAACCGGAGCCCAGTATGCACTTCTATGGGCCTTACATGAATTGGGAGGAATGTTATTCATGTCTATTTCCGGCTTTGCGGCTGATTATTTAGGTTGGATTGGATATTTCTCTGCTGTTCCCTTTGTTTTTGCTCCCAGTTTAATATTGCTGAAAAACAGCGGCAACTTTCGTCGAACGCGTCTTCCCAAAAGGCGGTAACCGTGCGATTTATTGACTTTAAATTGTTTCTTGCGTAGAGTGAACGGACAATTGCTAATGGTTTGTCATGAATTTTAAGGATACGATCTTCCTTCCGGAGACTAGTTTCCCAATGCGGGGCAATCTTTCTCAAAAAGAGCCTGAAATACTTGGGTATTGGGATAAAATTAAGCTCTATGAGAAATTAAGGAAAATTTCTAGCGGATCCAAAAAGTTCGTTTTGCACGACGGTCCGCCTTTCTCCAACGGCATGCCGCACGCCGGAACGGCCATGAACAAGATTTTGAAAGATATAGTCGTTCGTCTGAAGCAAATGCAGGGATTTGACGCCGAATTTATACCAGGCTGGGATTGTCACGGTCTCCCCATAGAATGGAAAGTCGAAGAAGAATTGCGGAAGAAGGGGCAAAAAAAAGACGACGTGCCGATTGCCGAATTCCGCAACATGTGTAAAAAATTTGCAGAATATTGGATAGACGTACAGCGAAAGGGCTTCAAGCGCCTCGGCGTTACTGGAGATTGGGAAAATCCCTACCTAACGATGAACGGCGAGTCCGAGGCTGCGGTCATAAGGCAAATTGGAAAATTTATTGCGGACGGCGCGCTATATCGCGGCGAAAAGCCGGTTTTTTGGTCCGTAGTGGAGCGTACCGCGCTGGCCGACGCCGAAATCGAGTATTTGGATAAGGAATCAGCGAGCATATACGTGCTGTTTGGCGTAAAATCTTCGCCGGTTGATTTTCTGGAGGACGCTTTTTGCGTAATTTGGACCACTACGCCCTGGACGATTCCTGGCAATAGAGCGATTTCCTACCTAGATAAAGCGGTTTATTGTCTTCTGGAAGCCGCAGATAAAAAAATTGTAATCGCCAAGGATTTGGTTGAAAATTTTAGTTCCACAACTGGAATTGGCGTGCGTGTTATACGAGAATTTAATGGAGATATGCTGGAAAAAGTAATTTGCCGCCATCCATTGCATAAATACGGCTATGAATTTGACGTTCCGCTGATCCATGGAGATCATGTGACGATGGAGGCCGGCGTTGGATTGGTGCATACGGCGCCGGGGCACGGATTGGACGATTTTTACGTTTGCCAAAAATTCGGGATCAAGGCTCAGTCTACCGTCGATGAAGGCGGGTTGTATCGGGAAAACGTGCCGCTATTTGCCGGCAAGCACATTTTTAAGGTTGAAGACGAGATATTGCAGGCCCTGTTTGACGCGCAAGCGTTGCTTTTCAAGGGTATTGTTAGACACAGCTATCCGCATTCCTGGAGATCGAAGGCTCCGTTGATTTTTAGAATTACGCCTCAGTGGTTCATCAGCATGGATAACACCGGATTGCGCCAAAAAGCTCTGGATGAAATCGAAAAAACAGTCTGGATTCCAAAACAGGGCCATAATCGCATAAGGGCGTTTACGGAGAACAGGGATGATTGGTGCGTTTCCCGTCAACGAGTCTGGGGGGTGCCGCTTCCCTTGTTCGTTCATAAAAAAAGCGGCGAGCCTCTGCGGGATATGGCGGTAATCGATCGCATAGCCGACGTTTTCGCAAAGGAGGGCTCCAACGCGTGGTTTTCGGCGGATCCGAAGATTTTTCTGGGCGATCAATACAAAGTCGAAGACTACGAGCAGGTCATGGATACTCTGGACGTGTGGTTTGAAAGCGCCTCGACTCACGCCTATGTGATAAGAAAAAGCGATCCGAACGCACAGGCTGATTTATATATAGAGGGATCCGATCAGCATCGCGGATGGTTCCAGCATTCGCTGCTGAATTCCTGCGGTACCTTTGGAAACGCGCCCTTCAAGACGGTGATGACGCACGGTTTCATTGTGGACGAACAGGGCAGGAAAATGTCCAAATCGTTGGGGAACACTGTTACGCTGGACGATATTGTTCAGAAGCTCGGAGCTGACGTCTTTAGAATGTGGGTCTGTTGTAGCGATTTTACCCAGGATCTTAAGCTTGGCATGAATATTCTCAAACAATTGGAGGACGTCTATAAAAAACTCAGAAATACGCTAAAATATATGCTCGGCGCTCTCTCCGGCTACGATTCTTCAGCTGAATCCGTTGAATATGAGCAACTGCCGAGTCTTGAGCAATGGGCGCTGCACAGGTTAACGGAAATACATGAAGAACTGACGTCCTGCATCGCCCGCCATGATATTAACCGATATTTTTCAACAATTTACGCTTTTTGCGTCGGTGATTTATCGTCCTTTTTCTTTGACGTCAGGAAAGATTGCCTCTACTGCGATCATCGAAACGATTTAAAACGGCGCGCCTACAGGTGCGTGCTGAACGTTTTGTTCCAGTATATAGTTCGCTGGTTAGCTCCCATTGTCGTATACACGTCGGAAGAGGCTTGGTTGACGCTTTATGGAACCGCCAGCGTTCACTGGGAGAGATTTTTAATTCCCGATAGCAGATGGAAAAACGCAGAATTACACGCGCTTATGAGCAGAGTTAAGGAAATTCGCAGAGTTATTACGACCGCTCTGGAGATCGCCCGAAAAGATAGGGTTATTGGCTCCAGTCTGCAGGCCTGCGTCGCGGTCTTCGATCCAAAATCGATCATGCCGGTCAAAAATGAGGAATTTTGGAGCGAGATAGCGATTACTTCGGCATTTTGCATAAAAAATGAGGGTATTCCGCATGACGCCTTCGTGCACGATGACGTTAAGGATATTGGAGTACGGGTGTTCGTTGCCGAGGGCGAGAAATGCGAGAGATGTTGGAAGGTTGCTACCTTCATAAACGAGGATAAAATATGCAAAAGATGCCAAAATGTCTTGGCTCAAAGTGGACGGTAGCCTTTTTATCCTTTTTCATCCTTCTGGGCGACCAGGCGTCGAAGTTTGCGGTGGCTAGACGTCTGCGACTGGGCGAGCATCATACGATTTTGCCGTTTTTCAACATAGTAAGATTTGAAAATAAGGGCATAAGCTTTGGCATGTTTAACGGCGCGGCGTCGCAGCTGTTTTGGATATTGTTATCGGCGGCCGTCGTCGTAGCGCTGTGTCTGCGGGCAAAGAACAATAGATGCTGCTGGTTGCCTTTGGGAATGGTCGCCTCGGGAGCAATCGGGAATTCAATGGATAGGATTATTTACGGCGCCGTGGTGGATTTTTTAGACTTTCACATATCGACATACCATTGGCCTGCTTTCAACATTGCAGATAGCGTGATAGTAGTTGGAGCCATTATTTTGTTTTTTATTTCAAATAGAGAGGTTAAGCCATGAAACGTTACGCCATGCCCCCTAGCATGCTGATGCTGTTGCTTCTACTTGGATGCGGCGGACACGAGAACGACAAAATAGAAACGGACGACATTAAAGAAAACAACACGCTAATCGTCCCTACCTGTCTGCCATAACCGGAAAAGGCTGCGCCGCCCAGTAGGCTTAACTCGGCGGCGATCATTGCAGAGTGCGCTTTCGGAGTCGTTTGGATAACTCAAAAGCGCCGTTGGCGATTTCAACTCTTAACACATCTCCTAAGCCTTTTTCCAGGCGACCGCTATAAGTTCCTTTAAAA
>JAISOD010000032.1 GCA_031275895.1 Holosporaceae bacterium
GGTTTTTGGGATTTGGTCTGATGAATCGGTACGATGGAATAGACGAGCGCATAGTTTTGAACGTAAGGATTTGTGCGAAAAATCTGAAGCGTACAAACATGCTTCGCTCTATGGAAATCGATGATATAGAGCAGGAGCTGATGTACGGGCTTCTGTCATGCCTAAACAAATTTGATGAACGCCAAGGTAATGTGGAACATTTCATCAAAAAAGTATTGGCGCGACGCGCGACGAATTTGCTGAAATCTTTTTCGAGAATAAAGCGAGGGCCGCTGATCGTTTTTAAAGAATATGCCGAGAACGATAATTGGGACGAGAATGAGATCCGTCGAGATCTTATGGATTTCGAACGGCTACTGAATCATCTGCCGAGCAAATACAAAATGCTTTGCAGGTTGCTTACGAATCATTCGGTTGCTGAAGTTGCAAGAATTATCGGAAAATCTCGCGCGTCCGTCTATTACTATCTGCAGCAGATTTCTTCTCTGATCAATCATCCTGCAAATCCTGAAGACCAATTGTTGGCAATGTTTTTTAGTGGAGTGAATATGAAGAATTTATCGATACTCGAAACCTCAAGCGCAAAGGAAATTAGTGCATTAGAAGTTCATGATCTTATGGATCTGAGCGACCAGGTAGCAAAGTTACTAAACCATGCGAAAGAGCTGAAAGAAAAACTGGAAGACGGACTGAATCTGCGTTTTTCGGAAGCGGTGAAAAATAATCTGCGCAGTGAAAACAAAGATACAGGTACAACCAGATTTTTCGACGGCGCGTTTCAGATTGTGGCCGAGGTACCAAAGAAAGTCACCTGGGATACGGAAAAAATGGAAGAGCTCATAAAACGCATTCCTGATGAGCGAAGAAAAGATATCGTGAAAATTTCCTACTCGATAGAAGAACGAAGATATTCGACATTGCCGTTTGAGTATCAGGAGTTGTTCAGAGAAGCCAGGACAGTTACGCCCGGGAAAACGAAGTTTCAAATTAGTATTGGAGAAAATTTATGAAGATCATTTCTGCGGAAGAGCGACTAAGGCAGCAAACCGGAGTGAAGATGGCCATCTTCGGAAGCTATGGCGTGGGGAAAACATCTTTACTAAAAACTCTGGACGAACCTACAATTTGTCTGGATTTTGAAGCCGGATTGCTGGCCGTGCAAGAATGGAGCGGCGATTCAATTTCTGTCAGAACATGGGAAGATGCTCGCGATATCGCTTGTCTGATCGGCGGAGCAAATCCTGCGCTAAAAGCAAGTTCAGCCTACAGCGCAAAACATTTTGAAGCGATGAAAGCCAAGTATAAAGATTGGGATTTTTCGAAATACAGGTGCATTTTTATTGATAGCATTACCATAGCCTCAAAGTTGTGCTTGCTCTGGTGCAAATCTCAGCCGGAATCGTTTTCGGAAAAAAGCGGAAAACCTGATACACGGTCTGCATACGGCTTGTTAGCATCGGAAATGAGCAGCTGGCTAAATCAGTTTCAACATATTCCGGATAAAGACGTGATCATTGTCGGTTTGTTGGAATCGAAAACAGACGATTTCAATCGCACCACTTGGGTTCTCCAAATTGAAGGCTCGAAAACAACAAACGAACTTCCGGGAATCGTAGATGAAGTAATTTCGATGGTTTCTATGAAAAACGAATCCGGAAAATTAGCTCGGAAATTCGTGTGTCACACGCTGAATACAACAGGATATCCGGCGAAAGATCGCAGCGGAAAACTTGATGAAATCGAAGAGGCGCATCTCGGAAAACTACTCGCAAAAATCAAAACTAAAAAGGGAGGACAATTGTGTGAAAAGTAAAAATTTAAACAGAAACAATTATTGAGATTTTTTTGAACAACTAAATTATGGAGAAAGTTATCATGATGGATCTAAACAGCGCAGAAGCGCAAACGGAATTTGGATTAATTCCAAACAATACAATCGCAAAAGCTAGACTTACGATTAAACCAGGCGGAGATTTTTCTGATCCGTTTTTAACTCGCAGCAAAAATGGAGATTCTGCTTTTTTGAATTGCGAATTCACGATCATGGAAGGTCAATATGTGCGTCGTAAAATCTTCGACAAGATCGGAATTTCCGGCTCAGATCAATGGATTAACATGGGGAAATCCAGAATCAGGGCAATTCTGGAATCGGCGAAAAATATCAATCCGAAGGACATGTCTGAAACTGCAATGTCAGCCAGAAAAATAAATTCATTTGATGAATTGGACGGACTCGAAATGATCATAAAAATCGGAATCGAGCACGATCGAAACGGCGTTTATCAGGATAAAAATAAAGTGGCTTCGATAATCACTCCGGACAACGAAATATATAAAACATACGCATCTTGTGCAGATATTCCATGGGGAAATTAATATGACATGCTTAGCGGTGAAGAAAAAATGTGGAGAGCGGTCATTGAAAGAGCCATTACGGATGCGTTCAGTAATCGAACTTGCAAAGCAACCAAAAGAGAAATTTTCGATTGGTTTTATGGAGGCGGGTTTGATTTCGATTTCGTATGCGATATGGCCGATGTTTCGCCAGCAAATGTGAGAAGGAAACTTTTGAGAGAAAAAATACGAAGACAAAAATAATTAACTGAAAGGACAAACAAATGACGAAAAATACTGCGCTTCTGAAGCGCCAAGGGATAGCTTTATTCAATTTCATGAGTATGAAGCATCAGAACGACAAGCATATTGGAGATCTTGCGATGAAAGATTTTGTTGAAATGTGCACATTTCTAGCAGAACTGGAGGTCGAAAATGCAGCAGATTAACGACCTTCTCGATGCAAAACTTATCGAAAAACATCGAAGCCAAGAGAAAAGGGATTATCTGGGCGCGTCGATGCTAGGAGATGAGTGCGTGCGAAAAATCCAGCTACAGTACATAAAACACGAAGTCGACATTTCCGCCCAAAATCTCAGGACTTTCGCCATTGGTCATTGTCTCGAAGATTTGATTGCGGAATGGATACGGCTTGCGGGATTTGAGCTACGCACCAAAGATGAAAACAGAGAACAGTTTGGGTTTTCTATAGCCAATGGAAAGATTGCCGGACATGTTGATGGCGTGCTGAAAAACGGTCCCGATTGTTGCCGGTATCCATGCGTATGGGAGTGCAAAACCCTCAACAGCAAGAGCTGGAATGACACCGCCAAACGGGGCGTGCTCGTAACAAAACCACTGTATTACGCTCAGGTTCAGCTTTACATGACCTACATGTCTTTGGACGAGAATCCATGTGTATTTACAGCTCTTAACAAGGATACAAGCGAGTTATATCACGAATTGATTCCATTTGATGCAGAGGCTGCGCAGCGATATTCCGATCGTGCAGTACAGATAATCAAAGCCACCGAAAATAACGAATTGATGCCGTGCATTTCAAATGATTCATCATTTTATCGCTGCAAAATGTGTGGATTCAGAAACCAATGTTTTAAGAAAATGGAGGCCGAATGTGATTGACGATTTTGATTTTGAGCGGGATACGGTTCCGGCTTATAAGCGTCCCGGATTTGAGGTGAGTAAGCACGGCGTTTTTTATCGCAATTTCGAGGAGATAAGGACTAGAGTCTGCGATTTCGTTGAAGTTCTGGCCATCGTAAGCAACAGTTCCGCAACAAGGTGGGGCAAGCTGATTACCTTTATCAACGCCAGGAATCAGCAGAAACATCTTGTGGTTCCGATGCGATTGCTCATAGGTACTCCGCGCTATTTGGCGGCAGAATTGTCTCTCAGAGGCCTACGCATCAACGGTTCTATGCAATGTATGCGACTTCTGCGTGAGTATCTCAATGGCGAGCAACCCAAGAAAAATCTCGTCCTCAATCATGAAATTCCAGGAAGTAGAGCCATTTTCGTCAAGTTAATAGAAGAAACACTGGAAATAGAAAAGCCACCAAATGGTCTTACCGAAACTGATCACGATGATCATCCTGTCATTGCCAGACTCAGGTTCTTCCTGGAGAAATATCAGAAGCTCTTCCAAGATCTGAACGACAAGCACTTTCTGTCGCAGAAGATCGGTTACAGAAGACGAGTCAGCGACAAGATTTTCTACTATATTCCGCCCAAATACTTCAAGCGAGAGGTCGCAGCCGGTGATCTTGAAATGGAAGCGCTTGTTAAGGCAGGCCTCCTGGTTCCGGACGACAAAGGACATTATTGCTCTGTAACAGAGCTTTCGGGCTGTAAAGAACGGGCCTACGTGGTCAAAACAGATAGGTGAAGGATATGTTTTTTAGGGAAAAGGATATACTTTTTTATATTAAAAACATTCATAATAGAACATTATATATATATTTATATCCATATATCCATATAACTATAATAATATACTTATATAATAAGAGATCTACATGTCGGCACATATATATATGTAGCCTATATAAGATTTATATGTTTTGGCCGGAACGTGCGGATAGTCGGCTAGAATCCGCTGCAGGCCCTGATTATCAGACACAATTTTCTACCCGAGGACATACCCGTCGGAAAAAATCCAGATATTTTTTGGCAGAAAGCCAAGACGGGAACGCACGATTTTTACTGACATTTGAAAGGAGTATAGCGCAATGACGAGACTATTGCAAGCATTAAGGCAATTTGATTTGGAAGAGCCGAAAGGCAACGTAGACAGCGGTCGCATGCATCGCTGGGGGCGCAACAATCGCTGTTGGGCGAGACGTTTTGCAGGAGGTTACGTGTTCGGAGACTTTGTGACATGCCTCAGCACGCACATATTCGACCGCGAAGAGCAGGATTACGGGAAAGAAGAGCTCCGCGCGTTGAGGATCTCCATGGCCAAGGCAAGAAAGGAGGCGGAGATCGAGCAAGCCAGAATTCATGAAGAAGCTTCTGCGAGAGCAGTCGCCATCTGGAATAGCGCAAAACATCTTGTGGCGCATGATTATCTGACCAGGAAGCAGGTTTCTTCCCATGGCCTGCGCGAACACGAGGGATGTATCGTAATTCCGGCCCGAGACGAACAGGGCAAGCTGTGGACGTTGCAGTTCATTGCTCCGGACGGAACGAAAAACTTCATGACCGGCGGTAGAAAGAAGGGCTGCTACTTCGTCATCGGAAATCCTGAAAATTCAGAACAAATCGCAGATCACGTTAGCGAAATTTTCATCTGCGAAGGCTACGCCACCGGAGCTACGCTCTACGAATGTATTGCCGTTCCCGTCGTTGTAGCCTTTGACTCTAATGGCCTGAAGCTTGTAGCACAGATAATTCGCAAAAAATATCCCAATGCTAAAATCGTAATTTGCGCTGATAATGACCAATTTCATGGAAATGGCGTAAATCCTGGTTTTGAAAAAGCGACGGAAGCTGCGAATGAGATCAATGCTTCCATTGTAAAGCCTGAATTTAAAGATGTTTCCACTAAACCAACAGACTTCAATGATCTGTTCGTTCTCGAGGGAGCGGAAGCGGTAAAAGTAATTCTGCAAAACGCTGTAACTCCGGACATACCAGCCGGATTTCATCTGACGGAAGAGGGATTGTTTTGCGTTTCCGAAAAAGAATGCAAGCGCATATCGAACTACATCAAGGTACTGGCGTTCACGAAAAATAACAAGAAAATATCGAAGCTTGTAGAGTTCAAGGACTACAAAGGCCGACTACTGAAGACGACGCTGCATTCAGGCATGTTTTCCAAGGGCGGAGACCAGGTCAGGATTCACCTGAGCGATCTTGGTTTCGTATACGCCTGGAATCCTATGGCCAAATGCAAACTTGTTGAATACCTGTCGGACTCAATTCCAAATAAAGAAGCGATTGTAGTAACCCATACCGGATTTTTTGGAAACGTCTATGTTCGTCCGGATTTGGTAATCGGCGACGCCCGGGAGGAGATAATTCTCGACGAATCCATAGACGACTCGGCTTTCAGTACCAAAGGATCGCTCGGAAACTGGCAAAATTATCTGGCTAAATATTGCGAAAACAATTCCCGCCTGACGTTTGCTGTGAGCACTGCGTTTGCGAGCGTTCTGCTGCGCGTCTGTGAAATACCGAATGTCGGCTTTCATCTGGTCGGCAACAGTTCTTCCGGAAAGACCACTTGCCTGAACATCGCCGCGTCGGTATTTGGAGATACAAATTACGTAGTTTCTTGGAAAACCACCGATAACGCTCTGGAAAACACCGCCTTTAAGCGCAACGACGCGCTGCTCATACTGGATGAACTGTCGGAAATGTCGTCGTCCAAAGCCGGAGACGTTGCCTACATGCTCGCCAACGGAAAGGGCAAGGGGCGCATGGACAAAAACTGTAAATCTCGAGAAATATTGCGCTGGAAATTGGTGTTTCTGTCCAGCGGAGAGATTGATCTGTCGGCGCATATGGCGGAAGCCAACAAAACATCTAAAGCGGGACAAAAATTGCGTCTTTTGAATATCCCGGCCAAAGCCGGCAGAGACAGCCACGGCATTTTTGAGGATTTGCATGATTTCGAAGACGGAGCAGAATTCTCCAACTACCTGCTGGAGAGCGCAGCTCAGTATTATGGAACGGCATCGGTCGAATTTATCAAAATGGTCATTGAAAACATGAAGTCAATCAAGCTCCGCTACAAAAAAGAGTATCAACGACTAAAAGCAGAGCATCTGCCTGACAAATCCGAGGGGCAGGATCTGCGGGCTTTCGAAAGATTTATGTTTGTGGGATTTGCTGGGGAACTGGCAGCAGAATACGGTATTACCGGCTGGAAATCCGGAGATTCCTACGCTGCAGCATTGAAATGCTTTCATTCATGGCTGGAAGAGAAAGAAGGCGTAGGAGACGACGAAAACAAGCGCATATTGGATCAAGTCAAAGCCTTCTTCGAACTGCACGCCCACAGCCGATTCTACGATCTCGACGGCTTCAAAGATCAGAAAATCAACAATATGGCCGGATACAAGTCCGTGTACAAGGACGCAGTGATGTTCTACGTGTCGCCGTCGGTATTCCAGGATGAAATCTGCAAAGGATTCACGCGAAAATCCGTGATCGACCTACTGATTAAAAACGGTTTTCTGCAGCAAAACAGTAATGGAGACTATCGCCAGCAAAAATGGACTCCCTACGGCAATAAGAAAGTCTACGTCGTCTCTGGAAAAATATTGCTGTGAGTTTCGTATTTTGATGAATAGGCAAACATAAAAGGTGATTACAATGATTGATTTACATACAATAGAAGACAAGGATGCAAACAGACCTGACTCGAAGCCCGAGAAGCTGGCAAAAATTATGTATGAGGGAATCGTGCGCTATACAAAAGCGAAAAGTGCTCAAACTAGAGAGAAAAACAGTGGTTTTGCGGTTGACTTCTCTGGCGATCGGAGAGTTAATGTGCATACCAAAGAATATTAACAATAGTGGAGAATATAAATGAGCAATGACAAACGGGATCTGGTGGTAATCAGGCAAATTATGGCTCTGCAAAATAAAACCACGAAAGAACTGAACGAGCTCTGGGACAAGATGTTCGGGATGCCTCCGGCGGTAGCCAGCAAGCAGCATATGATCGCAAAGCTGGCCTATCGTATTCAGGAATTGGCCTATGGCGGTCTCGACGAAGCCACTGAAAACAAAATCCAAGCTGCTGTGAGAGAGATCAGTAAACCCAGAAAAACCAATGAAAAGCCGTATAAAAAGTTCATGCCTATGCTTGGCACAAGAATTGTAAAGGAGTACCGAGGAGCAACGCACGAAGTAATGGTCGTCAGCAATGGTTTCGCCTATGCCGGAGCAATTTACAGCTCTCTGTCGGCTGTGGCGCAGAAGATTACCGGCACGAAATGGAACGGATACAAATTCTTCCACCTTTCAAGATCCGAGCACAACAGTTTTTAAGAGGATTAGGCAGTGAAAATTCAGCAATCGAAAAGACACAGCGGACTCAATGTCAGGTCGGTAAGGTGCGCCATTTATACAAGAAAATCCTGTGAAGATGGTCTCGAACAGGACTTTAACAGCCTCGATGCTCAGAGACTATCGGCAGAAAACTACATCGCCAGCCAGACGCACGAAAACTGGCAGCTGATACCGAAACACTACGACGATGGCGGGTTCTCCGGAGGCAACATGGACAGACCCGCTCTGCAGGAGTTGTTCGAAGATGTTAAACATGGCCTCATAGACATGGTTGTGGTCTATAAAATCGACAGGCTTTCCAGATCCATCTTCGATTTCGCTAAAATAGTCGAACTTTTCAACAAGCATAACGTGAGCTTTGTTTCGGTAACTCAGTCGTTCAACACCTCTACGTCTTCCGGCAAGCTTATGTTGAACATGCTCCTTAGTTTTGCACAATATGAACGGGAGCTCACGGGAGAGCGCATACGCGACAAATTTGCGTCATCCCTCAAGAAAGGCCTGTGGATGGGCGGAGTCGTAATGCTCGGCTACGAAGTCAAGGATCGCAAGTTGCTCATAAAGAGCGACGAAGCTGAAATAATCCGCCTCATTTACAAGCAATTTCTGGCCAGCGAATCCTGCGTTGAAGTAGCGCATCTGCTCAATAAACTGGGACACAGAACAAAAGTCAAAAGGCTCAAAACCGGAGAAACTTCCGGCGGACAGATGTTCGAACGCAAAGCAGTCGAGCGTATCCTGAAAAATCCGTACTACAGAGGGTGCGTCACACATAAAGGAGCTGTGTATCAGGGCGAGCACGAAGCCATCATCGACGAAGAAACCTGGAACGCAGCGCAGGAGATTTTCAAGAAAAACGCGGCAGGTCCAAGAAAACCAAGCTGCATGACTCCATCGTTTCTGAATGGAATAATTCACTGCAATTGCGGCGCGCTGATGAAACACACCTGTAGCAGGAATCATGGACTCGTATATCGCTACTATACCTGCTACAACCAGGTGAAATATAAAAATTGCCCGTCAACGCACAAAAACATTCCGGCTGAACCTGTGGAGCGCAGCGTTATCGAAGAGGTTCTGAAGATCATCAAGTCTCCTGAAGTCATCATAAACCTAAATCGTCTCGCTGAACAACGCAACGATCTGAAAAAAGAAGATCTCATGACGGCTCTGAAAAATCTCAACGAAGCCTGGAATTATCTCTACCAGGCAGAACAGGAGAAAATCGTCCGAATGCTCGTCGATTCCATCGAAATGAAAGAGAACGGCATTAAGCTACACCTAAATTTAGACGGATTCGATAATTTGTTTGTTGAGTTGTCAGCGTAGAAAGGGAGTATTGTAAATATGTGTGAAACCTTAATGAAAGAAGTCTTCATTCCGCTAAAAATCGACACAAGAGTCGGCCGAAAACCAAACATTATCAAACCGGACGACTATTTCGCGAGAACCCATCTAATGAAATTGCTCGCCAGAGCTCGAATACTCGAAGACCAGCTGACAAACGCCTCCGAAATCTCCTACGCCCAATTCTGCCTACAACACAAAATCTCACAACGATACCTGCGCTCGCTTATCTCCCTGAACAATCTCAGCCCAAAGATAAAAAAAGCCATCGTCGAAGGCTACGTCCCGAGGCACTTGTCGGTGCAGGATATCACAAACTGCAGATTCTCACTGGTATGGAGCGAACAAGAAGTGTGGTTCTTCAATGAAAACTTAGATGAGGTATAATCATGTTTGGTGAATTATGAGGTACTGTGCTATGAGCTTTTATCAATACATCATAGCATGAAACAAAAAATAATTTGACGAAAATTTAAGATAATTAACCAATATTTAAAAATTAACTGTTACCATTAAATTAAATGTAAAAGGTTGAAATGCCCAACATATATCATGTATAATTACAATAGGTATATTTAGTGGAGGGTATTATGAAAAAAATTTTATGCGTAGTTGCTGTAGTTACAGTCGGTGTGTGTGGAATGTGTAATGGGATGCATCCTACTGCTTCTTCTAATATTAATGCGAGAGATACTGTTGAAACTGCGCCTTTATATTTAACAGAAGCTAGAAAAATTGCCAACAGTTTTGATATTAATACCGTGGCTATTGATAGTGAAGAAATGTGTGTATTGGAACAGAATATAGCATGTGGGTGGATTGATGGCATTGATGGCACAACGAATTTTAGAGAAAAATTAGCTGAATTATCCTTAGAAAAGTTGGATTTTGCTAAAGAAGACTCTATTATGAAAGCTGCTTTGATTTGTTTCGCCTTGCAGAGCACATCTCATCTTAGTGAAAAGTTATGGGAAAAATATAATATAGAAAATTTATTATTTAAAAAAGGAAGATTTGATGCAGAAGATAAATGCATGGATATGTACCGAATAACAAAAGAACGCGCTTTTGCACTAATCCCTGCCTATATATGGATGTTTATGTATTCAAAGCATTTAGTAACTGAGAGAATTCCAGAGCAATGACAAATAGATTGGCTGTTTATTTTTTATATTCGCTTCTATTTGTACCGTGTTTCTATGTGAAATGTATGGATTCTTTTGTCGCTACTAGATCGAGATCTGATAGCATTGTTGTATCTGGTGGAGTCCGAGAATTTCTTACGTCTCGTATCTCTTCTTTTTCTGGAGAAGTGCCCTCAACGTTAACTCCTTCAAAAACTTTAGATGATGGTAATCTTTATATATTCGCCTTAGATGTTGGTCAAGCTAACTTTATTGTTATGCGAAAAAGCAAAGAAATTGTTGTAGTAGACGCAGGGCTTGGATCTTTTTCTCCAGAATTTAGATTTCTCGCTCCAAAAATAGAAGACATCTTTAAAGGAGCAGTGTTAAGTTCTGTGTTTGTGACACATCCACACGATGACCATTTCAATCTTTTTTTAGAAAGTTCTCCACTTTTTTTAGGTAAATTTTGCGATTTCTCAAGTACAGAATTTTATTTGGGTGGAACAGATGTTGATTGGCAGAGAACTGATGGCACTAAAAAATTTATTTCCAAAATAACGCCTGGAAAATGTCATTTTTCTGATAAAGGAGGTGTTTCTATCAAACTAATGGGTGATGTATCTTTTAGACTATTTTATCTGCCTAGAGCTGTTTCTGGGATTAACAAATTAAGTTTATTAATACAAGCATCTTATAAAGATAAGAATATTTTATTTACTGGTGATTCAGAAGGAGATTCTATAGACAGAGTATTAGGAGGTGTACGCAATCTACAACAGATAACAAATATGTTCAAACTACAAACTCCAATAAATATGTCTAAAGCGCAGTTCGTTAGCGATACTGATAACCTATATCATCTTCTAAATCAAAAAACATTTGAAAAATTTATAGCTGGAACTACTTGGAATGACAGTGACATTACTAGCCCTCTTGCATCTACTACAACAGCTAGTATATTATAGCATTTTCACTTGGCGTTTACTGCGGCCATAGTGGCAAGTTCCAGTGTATCGTATAGGCGAGCTGTATCTCTGATCTTATTTTTCAACCAATCCCAAAAGTGTTCAATAGGAT
>JAISOD010000007.1 GCA_031275895.1 Holosporaceae bacterium
TCCTATTGAACACTTTTGGGATTGGTTGAAAAATAAGATCAGAGATACAGCTCGCCTATACGATACACTGGAACTTGCCACTATGGCCGCAGTAAACGCCAAGTGAAAATGCTATAGAATCCTATCCGCGAATAGGATCATTCTTTACAATATAACGCATGTATACTCTCTTTCTATGAGAAATTTTCGGCGTCTGTGTCTGTGATTATCCATTTGAATTTAACTTTTTCACGAGGCAGCCATGTATTTTTCTTGTTCACGTTCTGCCAGCATGATTTCGCGCCTCTTCCTTTCCATTAGTTCTGCGTCGCATTTTGGGCAAAACACATGCTCTCCGGAAAGATATCCATGCTTTGGACACAATGAAAACGTCGGCGTAATGGTGAAATATGGCAATCCGAAATTTTCCACCACTTTTTTAATTAACTTTCCGCACACCCTAGCATCGGATATTCTTTCATTCATGTACAAGTGCAGCACGGTGCCGCCGGTATATTTTTTCTGCAGTTCGTCCTGCATTCTAAGAGCTTCAAACGCATCGTCGGTAAAATTGACAGGCAGCTGACTGGAATTTGTGTAGTATGGCCTTGCTTCGGTGCCGGCGTGAATTATGTCAAGATAACGCTTTTTGTCTTCCTTTGCGAAGCGATAGGTAGTTCCTTCCGCCGGAGTAGCTTCGAGATTATACATATTCTCAGTTTCCAATTGGAACTGCTTGAGAATCTCGCGAACACGATCCAAAAACCTGACGGCCATGTTGTGCCCGTACTCCGTTGTTATGTCATGTTGATCGTTGGTAAAGTTCCTGATCATTTCATTGACGCCATTTACCCCAATGGTAGAAAAATGATTGCGTAGAGTACCTAAATATCTCTTAGTAAAGGGAAACAGGCCGTTGTCCATGTACATTTGCACGACTTTTCTCTTAATTTCTAGGCTGTTTTTCGCATAATTCATCAATTCCAGCAACCTATTCACGAGCCCTTCCTCATTTCCCTTATAGACGTAGCCAAGACGCGCGCAATTTATCGTAACGACGCCGACCGATCCCGTCTGTTCCGCTGATCCGAACAAACTATTTCCGCGTTTTAGCAATTCTCTGAGATCCAACTGTAACCTGCAACACATGGAGCGCACCATGGACGGCGTTAAATCGGAATTAACAAAATTTTGGAAGTACGGCAGACCATATTTAGCCGTCATTTCAAACATCAGAAGGGCATTTTCACTTTCCCAAGGAAAATCCTTGGTTATGTTGTAGGTTGGTATCGGAAATGTAAAAACTCTGCCTTTGGAATCGCCCTCGGTCATGACCTCTATATAGGCTCGATTGATCATGTCCATTTCTTTTTGCAATTCTCCGTAGGTAAAATTCACCTCTTTACCGCCTATCAATGGAACCACATTCTTCAGGTCGTCGGGACACACCCAATCGAATGTCAAATTGGTGAACGGAGTTTGAGTCCCCCAGCGCGACGGCGCATTGAGACTGTAGATGAGCTCCTGAATGCATTGTTTCACTTTATCATAGGGCATATCGTCTATTCTTACGAACGGCGCCAGATAGGTGTCAAACGAACTGAATGCTTGAGCGCCGGCCCACTCGTTTTGGAGAGTTCCCAAAAAATTCACCATTTGCGCTACGGCGCTGGATAAATGCTTCGGCGGACTCGACTCCACCCTTCCGGCAACTCCATTAAATCCCTCGTTCAGCAGCATACGCAGAGACCAACCGGCGCAATAGCCCGAGAGCATGTCCAAATCGTGGATATGAAAATCACCGTTTCGGTGCGCCATGGAAACTGACTCTGGATAGATCTTATTCAGCCAATAGTTGGCGACCATCTTTCCGGAAATGTTCAAGATCATGCCGCCAAGAGAATACCCCTGATTGGCATTAGCATGAACTCTCCAGTCAAGCCTGTCCAAATACTCATTTATGGAATTCACCACGTCTACAAGATTCTTTTTGTCTCTACGAATTTCTCCATGTTTTTCACGATAAATAATGTAAGCCTTAGCTGTCTTTAGAAAATTCTCGTTTATCAAAACTTGTTCGATAATATCTTGAATTTGCTCGATATCAGGCGTTCTGGCGTTCATTTTGTGTTTAAGCACCTTGAGTACCTTAAATGCTAGATGCCTTGCCTCTTCGTCTCCGAATTCTCCGGTTTCTGCGCCGGCCTTTTTTATGGCAACTACAATTTTTTCTGGATTGAAGGCAACCTTCGCTCCATTTCTCTTGAAAACGCTTTTCGGCTCAACCAAATTGATGACGCCATCATCCTCGGAAACTGACATTAACTCTTCCCTTCATTATCGATTTGATAAAAAAACAAACCATCGCCGGCGGGCTGCCGCCAAAATAATCATTCATTTTTCAGTCTACATCATTCCTACGGCAAAGTCATCACAAATTACGCGCACCGAAACGAAAAAAGCAAATGCAGTTCTCGTTCCATTGAGATTTATATAAATTTCGGATATTATGGCGGAGACTTGCATGGAGCTGTATTAAAAATGAAAAAAGATATACATCCGAACTATCACGAGATAAATGTTGTGATGACAGACGGTTTTTCTTTCAAAACGAAGTCTACGTGGGGTAAACCAGGAGATACGATGAAGTTGGACGTCGATTCTAAATCTCATCCTGCTTGGACTGGCATAAGACAATTGGTTGACACCGGCGGACAAGTTGCAAAATTTAAGAACCGTTATCAGTCCTTCGGCATTAAAACTTCCTGATCCCAGCTGAGCTATTCGGTTTATAATCTTGAAAAATTTGTCCTTTATTGGTTTGTGTTTGTTTGTATTTGTCGAGTTTTGTACGGCTGCGGCCGTCGAAGCTGCGTTTGGCTATTCTCCGCTGAGCGCAGCCATCGTCGTAAATGCAAAAACCGGCGAAATTATTTACTCATATAACGCAGACCTGCAGACGCAGCCGGCGTCTTTGGCGAAAATGATGACGCTTTTTCTAACATTCAAGGCACTGCAGCAGAAAAAGATTTCTCCCATGACTTTGATTCATATTTCTTCCAACGCCGCTTCCCAGAAGCCATGTACGCTGGGGCTTGCGGCCGGCAAGACCATCACCGTAAGAAATGCCATTTTGGCGCTGATAACGAAATCAGCTAACGACGTGGCTGTCGCTTTGGCAGAGCACATTGGGAAAAGCGAAGAAAAATTCGTGTCCATGATGAACAGAGAGGCTCGGCGCCTCAGCATGAGCTCAACAGTGTTTATAAATCCGTCCGGCTGGAAAAATCCTCGACAATTAAGCACGGTTAGAGATATGGCTAAATTGGCCAGAGCCCTACTTCTTGAATATCCGAGTTATTATCATTTATTCTCCACAAAACAGTTTGTGTTTAACAAGCAACTGCTAAAAAATCACAACGGCTTACTTGGAAGAAAGGGAAGCATCATAGTCGACGGCATAAAAACAGGATTTTTAAATGCATCAGGATTCAACCTGGCAGCATCGGCTTTCAAGGGAAAAAAACGTCTAATTGTGGTGGTTTTCGGCGGCAAAACGCCGAAACAGAGAGACGCATGGGCAGACATACTACTGCAAAAGGGATTTATGAGACTGTCCAGAGAGAAAAAAGGTTCGTCTTTGCGGGAAACAATCATGAAAATGCGCAAAAGAAGAGTTTTATCTTTGAGCGATTATCAGATTTCTCCGGGAATCTATAATCGAATATATAATTCACCAACTGGAAATGAAGGAGTAGGAATTGAAGGATACAAAACTAACTACGCTAGATAGCGGTCTGCGAGTGGTAACTGGCAGTTTAAAAAACTTCGACAGCATTGTTCTTGGATATTGGGTGGAAACTGGAGCTATCCGCGAAAACGAGTCCAATAACGGCGTCTCTCATTTTTTAGAACACATGGCCTTCAAGGGAACTTCCAGACGAACGACAAAGCAAATCGCAGAGGAGATAGAATCAGTTGGCGGTTACCTAAATGCCTATACCTCCAAAGAGATCACCGCATTTCACGCCAAAGTACTAAAAGACGACAGGCACATGGCAATGGACATCCTTTCTGATATTCTACAGGATCCTACATTCCCAGCAGACGAGCTTGAATTGGAGAGGAACGTTGTTTTACAGGAGATATCTCAAGTTCAGGACACGCCGGACGATATAATTTTTGATCATTTTGAAAATATCGCGTTTTCGAATCAGCCGTTGGGACGTGCAATTTTGGGTTCATCCGATCTAATAGCGCACATGAAAGTAGAGGCTTTGCGCGCCTATCGGGATAAATACTACAACATCGATAATATTGTTCTTGCAGCGGTGGGAAACATTTCCCATGAAGAATTAATCGACTCCGCCGATAAATATCTATCCAACTTTAAAACTCATAAAACTCCAGCATACGATATAAAATGTCAATATGTTGGCGGTTCGCACTCGGATACGCGAGACCTCGAGCAGGCTTATTTGATCATCGGTTTTAATGGATTGTCCAATCTAGATCGCGACTATTACACGTTGGCTCTTTTTTCATCCATTTTGGGCGGTGGAATGTCGTCGCGTCTATTTCAAGAGATTCGCGAAAAGAGAGGTCTTGCCTATTCCGTCCACTCTTTTTCTTCATCGCATAAATACAATGGGACTTTCGGCATATACGCTGCAACTTCGCCGAATAAATTGTCCGAATTATCTGATATTGCTTCGACCGAGCTGCTAAAAATGCGAGAGTATATCTCGGAAAAAGAGTTTAAGCGAACCAAAGCGCAATTCAAATCCAGTCTTATTATGTCCAGAGAAAGCAACTCCTCCTACTGCGAGCAAATTGTCAATCAAACTTTGATATTCAAGCGCCCAATTGGCCATGATGAGATATTAAAAAAAATCGACGCAGTAACAATGGACGAGATAAAAGCCTTAACGGATAGATTGTTAAGCTCTAGAGCTTCCATCGTAACTGTTGGAAAGTGCGACTGCTCCATCGTAAGTACAATTTTACAAGCTAATGGAATAAAAACAGAATGAGCGCTACTAATTCAAGGTAGGTAAAATATTTTTTTAAGCTTCGCCTAAGCATAGCCGTCGCGGTGATTTTAGCGTTCTGGAGGCAATACAGTAACTAAATCCACTGCTTCGTAGCCGAAATTAGTATGATGTACGGTTATTCGGATCCTTCTGCTGTGCTCTATGGTTTCAAGTTTGTGTTTTCTCAGCAAATTGGCGTGAATGAAAACGTCTTCTCCGGAATCCAACTGCGCAAAGCCGAAGCCTTTGGATGGATTAAACCATTTCATTGTCGCCTCGACGTCTTCCATTGTACCGTCTTCAGTCTCATACTTGACTGGTTGAATCAACTCTATAATTTCAGTAACCTGATACCCTTTATGGGAAGGGACTATGTTGCAGAGAATTACATCGCCGTTGTTTGTGCGTTTTATTCCTGCTTTATCTATGACGGAAAAATGCAAAAATACATCCTCATTAATGCCGTCGATCTCGACGAAACCATATCCTTTAAATTGATTAAACCATTTCACTCGACCGGTAACCATTTTTATGATATTTGGCTTATCCATTTTTCAACGCTCACCACATGTAATTTGTTCATAATAAGACAAAATATTTTACAAAGAGTTAATTTGTGACAAGAAAATATTTTCCTCAAAATATTTCGAAAGGGATTTAAAAAAAAATTAAAAACTGTATATTTGAATCGACGCTGGAATAGAAAAAATGAAAAAATACGGACGCTTATTTGTGATCTCTGGACCTTCTGCTGTTGGAAAAACCTCCACAATTAACGAAATACTAAAAAGAAATAAGTCGTTGCAGCAAATAGTAACCTGTACCACACGCCAGCAACGAAAAACAGAGCAATCCGGTCTGGATTATTTTTTCATGACGAATGAAGAATTTTTCACCCACAAAAAAAATGGAGATTTTATAGAATGCTCGGAAATTTATGGTAATTCCTATGGGATCTTACTTGCGCACGTAAAAGAAAAGCTCGATAATGAGAAAGATGCGCTACTTGCAGCAAATTGGGAAGGGTTTTTAAAAATAAAAAAAGCTCTGGACAGTAATGTATATGGATTTTTTCTCATACCATCTTCTCTAAAGGATTTGGAACTGCGCATAAAATCTCGCGGCACAGAATTGCAGTCCGTTCTAGATCGTCGACTAGAGCTTGCCAGAGAAGACATGAAGCATTCGGACATTTTTAATTTTTGCTTTGAGAACAGCTCCTTAGCGAAAACTGCAGATAATATTTTAAAACAGATAGATATGATTCGCTCCGGCAGAAGCAGATAGCGCACGCAAAGCCGTATAAAATCACCTAATCAGAATGTGAGTTAGCAACTTTATATCTTCGGAGACGCTATTGTCGCTGTCAATAAGCTTGTTAATTTTTTTGACGGCATGAAGCACGGTAGTGTGATTCTTCCCTCCGAAACTTTTGCCAATTTCCGGCAGAGATAGAGTTGTGAGTTTTTTGGCCAGATACATAGCTATCTGCCTAGGCAGCGCCAATTGTCTAGCTCGTCGTGGAGAAAACATGTCGCTCAGTTTAATGGCATAGTGAACGGCAACTTTTTTTTGAATTTCCTCAATTGTTACTTTGCGTTCGCTGGTTCTCAGCAAGTCTGAAAGAACTTCTCGAGCATTTTCGACGGTAATCTCGCGCCCGATGAAAACAGCGCTAGCAATAATTCTATTG
Organism: Holosporaceae bacterium; assembly: GCA_031275895.1. Taxonomy (GTDB): domain Bacteria; phylum Pseudomonadota; class Alphaproteobacteria; order UBA3830; family UBA3830; genus JAIRZM01. Next base: position 6,706 of record JAISOD010000007.1, read on the forward strand.
AGAGCTCCCTCCAGTTCTCTTACGTTTGACGTCACCTTATGCGCGACAAATTCTAGAACCTTATCGGGAATTTTCACAGTACAAGCAGCAGCCTTAGCATGCAAAATCCCCAATCTTAATTCGTAGGTGGTTGGGTGAATATCAGCAACCAGTCCCCAGCCCAATCGAGATTTTAAACGTTCTTCCATACCGTCTAAATCCGATGGAGATTTATCGGCTGAAACAATTACCTGCCTATTGTTGTCCACCAAAGCGTTAAAAGTATGAAAAAATTCCTCCTGAGTAGACTCCTTTCCGCAAATGAATTGAATGTCGTCGATCATTAGCACATCCACGGCGCGGAATTGATCCTTGAAGGCCATAGTATCCTTGTATCTCACAGATCTAACAAAATGATACATGAATTTCTCGGCTGACATGTAGGCGATATTTCTACTGGGGGAGCGGTGTTTAATACTCCAAGCTATGGCGTGCATAAGGTGGGTTTTTCCCAATCCGACCGCTCCGTAAAGAAATAGTGGATTGAAGGCTACGCTGTCTGATTCAGCAACTCTTAGGGCAGCCGCATAGGCGAGCTCATTGGGCTTTCCGACCACGAAATTCTCAAAAGTTAATTTTGGATCTAGTGGAATACTCAAACCGGCAGCATCGTCGGATTTGTTTTTTGTAGATACGGCTTTTGATTTGGTTCGAACGCTTTCAGCGACCTCTTCTTGAGAGAGAACTGAAATATCCACGCGTTTTATGCAGGAATTTTCTTGATTACAAAGATCTACAATTCTGCGATGATAGTTATTCAGCACCCAATCACGAAAAAACATGCTTGGAGCTACGAGGTGTAGCGTATCTCCATCTAGTTTGCCAGGAGAAAGAGGAGAAATCCAACTATCTACAACAGGATCGCCCAACTCTGAGCGCAACTTTCTATAAACTGAATTCCAGAGTACTTCTAAATCAATATCGCTCACGAAACAATCGCCCATCAAAAAATTATGCAGATTATTCAGAAAAGCGGCCGGATTATTTTGCTTCGGCCGATTTTAAGATTTTGTTTAAACGAGCGATTTTCCGACTAGCCGCATTTCTGTGCAACACTCCCTTGGAAACGCCCTTCTGTATCTCTGATTGCACGCTTGAAAAGGCAGCGAGAGCTTCTGTAGATCCCAAACTCGCGGTAAACTTTTTAATAAACGTCCTGATGCGACTGATTCTATTCCTGTTCCGCCCAGTCTCCTTCAGCCTTTGCCTTATTCTCTTCAAAGCAGATTTATGATTAGCCATATTTGCATTCCTCTCCTACGTGCAACCGAAGCACGATACAACAAGCACAGACCAGACGTCGCTCACGCAAAAACATCACTCCCTAACATGAAAACTGTCAAAACGTCGCGCTATACTCTCCAGAAGGAGTTTATCAGAAAAGATGGGATGTTCAACAACATTTTCGTTTTTATCTCTGCACTTCTGCAACACGACGTTCTTTACTCCAAGTCCAGATATTTCCTCCAAAACCTCGACTATGGCAGCTATCTCCATTGATTCGTGCACAGTCATCCGCGTCTCGAAATCCACGTTGGACTTCAAAAGAATCTTCAAACTAGCCAGCGCTACCTCTCCGCTATCATCTATGCCGGTTATAAACTGATAGCTTTCAAAAGAGTACTTTAGATCGAAACCGACCCACTGCAGCGAAGATACAATCCCTTCCAATCTATCCGGAAACGCTCCGGAAGTGTGCAACCCCACTCTAAAACCCAGAGCAGCAACATCTGCCACAGCTTCTGGAAGTCCAAGCTGCAGTAACGGTTCTCCACCGCTAAAAACAACAGCCTCCACCAATCCGCGACGCAACCGAAGCAGATCTAAAACATCCTCCCAGGAGAAAAACTCAGGAGCAGCCATACTCTGAAGATGCGGATTATGGCAATACCTACATTTCCAATTGCACCCTTGCAGGAAAATAACCGTAGAGAGATACCCGGGATAATCGACAGTTGTGAGCGGTACTATGCCGCCGACACACAGGTCGCCACCCATTCCTACCTATCGCAGCAGCTGGTTGACTCTTTAAAGTGGGCCCTCTCCATATGTTCTCCCTGTTTTCCAACGTTAAAATCGGAAACTCTGCGAAAATATCCCATAACTCTAGTCCAAACTTCGCACCGCTGGCGTTCTCCGTCATCTAATTTTACGTCCATATTTTTTTCCATAATTTTAAAACTCCACATACGATTAGAGTATCATAATCAAGATGTCATATCATAGCAACATACGAATCAATATTTTTTCGACAGATCTGGATTGCCCTACAGAAATACCACTAAATAAACTTAAATGCCTCTTTTACGAGCGATCTCTTACGGCGAAAATTAGTATGGCAATGTTATTTTTGTCTTTTGGGCTCAAAAAAACGTTGGCGCCTATGGATTTTAGCGCGCACATGAAATGTAATAACTAAATTTGCAAACAATGTATGATAAAAGAATAAAGAGATTTTTAATATATACACAGTTAGTTGTTCGCGCGACTAGAATATTTGCGCGATTGTCTGCA
>JAISOD010000036.1 GCA_031275895.1 Holosporaceae bacterium
GTCATTTTGGTCGAACTTTTGCAAAGGCATTTTAGTTGAATTTTAGAAAAAGTCTCTCTAAGAGGAGCTCGGAGCGGAACTACCCAAATTCTCCAGTTCCGCTCGTTTGGAGAAAAAACGGCGATTTGGAGAACATTTTACCAGAAGAAAAAGCTGTGGATTTTAGGTTAATTGTCTTCAAATGCAAAATATGAGCGCGAAGAGCCTGTGATTCAGAGGAGTCCATAAGGCTGTATGTATATAAGGCAACTACCTTATCTCCGATTTTGCTATAAAACCTGGTGGAGCGGTTGGAGCTTTCGACGAACTTTTTCACTAGCTCCGCTCCGGACGGATCGTCTCTGTCCCAGAAGCTAAAAGGCTGTTTCAAAAAATCGAAAAAAACCGCTATCAAACGCCCATTTTCAGCGAACTCGGAAAAGTCTCCAGCCCTCTTTGTGATTTCCGCAATAATTTCAATGTGTTGCCGACAAGTCTTCAAAAATGGAAACTGGCTAGGCAGAATTCTATTCAACGTTATGGCAAACTATTTTATACTATGATATCATGAAACAGCATTGAAGAAAAGTAGCAGGTAATGGATTTAAGTAATCTTATAGAGAATATGTATCGATCTCTTAAATATGATTTAACTAATGAATATGAAAAACTGTACAGCGTTTTTGAGAACGATCGCATAAAGATAATTTTGTCCACGTTGCATTCGTTATTTGTCGCTTCATTTGGAGCTATGAGCAGTAGGTTACCTACCGGTGATTCCGGAGCTCATTTTTGGGCTAACTCAAGTCGAGATCTGATAAAAGCAATTGAGTGTACAAAACAATTACAGAAAGGATTAAAAGAATCTCGATATTCATTAAAAATAGATGACTATTATCGGGAATTAATAAGTAAATGCAGCGAATTTTTATGCGACACCGAAGGAAGCACAATTCCGCCCGGTATGGAGAAAATTGAGCTTTATTACACTATTCCGATTTTTAAGTTGGAGGCTGTTATTGAAAAAGAAGAGCCTAGCTTAACAGCTTGTCCATTAGAATTTATTGGGGAAGGTTCTTATGCTTGCGTTTATAAATATAAAGACAATTTTTATCAAAAAAATTTTATACTCAAACGAGCCAAATCTGATTTAAAATAAAAGGATCCCCGCAGCAAGCAGCGGGGTATTGATTAGAACAACTTAATTTGTCGATCTTCATGTAATTTTTGATATTCCTTCCCCTGAGATTTTACGTAATTTCCAATTATCTTCTCGTTCCCGTGTTCGCCTACGGTGCTAGCAAAATAACCGTCACTCCAAAATTCTCCTCCCCATAATTGCTTCTTCACTTCCGGTACTCTTCGAAAAATCTCTCTGGCTGTCAGACTCTTTATCTTCCTTACTAAGTTGCTCACACTTTGGACCGGTACGCTCTGTACTAAAAAACGCACATGATCTCTATCCGTTCCTATTTCCAAAAATTTCATGTCATATCTCTTCTCTATTTCTAAACATACTTCTCTTAACACAAAATCTACTGATTCATCAAATACCGCCCTTCTAAATTTAGATGGAAATACTAAATGATACAGTAATACCGTTACGTTATGACTCTTATGTATATAAATGCTCATTCGAGCATTTTACGCTGCAAGCAGCGGGGAATACATCCCTAATAAGAGATTCAAACAAGAATTCGATGAAATGGCAAAACTGGCCTCTCCATACGTAATTGAAGTATATCGCTATAATGCCGAAAAAGAAGAATATATAATGGAATATATGGATTATTCATTGTACGATTATATCGAAAAATATAATGTGACTATGGAAAAAAAACGTCGAAAAAACATAGGATTGCAAGTGTTGAAAGCGTTTGCATATATCAATTCTAAAAAATTACTTCACAGAGATATAAGTCCGAATAATATATTAATTAAAGAATATGAAGACTCGATCATCGTGAAAGTTTCAGATTTCGGACTTGTAAAATGTATTCATAGCGATTTAACGTCTATTCAAACAGAAGTAAAAGGATGTTTCAATGATCCCAGCCTGTTTGTAGACGGATTTTCTAATTACACTTTACAACATGAAATTTATGCTCTGACAAAATTACTGTGTTATGTGATAACAGGAAAGATAAATTTAGATAAGGTTGATAATTTGAAAATAAAAGCTTTTATTAATAAAGGAATGAACGCTGATAAATCTAGGAGATTTGAAAATCTCGATGTATTACGTGAATCCTTTCTGGATTTATTCGTATAATTCCAACAACTGGCAGTTACCAAACGAATTCTTAAAATTTAACAGATTACCCTATCGAACATGTTTTAGCTTGCATTTATTCCACTGGAAAAAACATCATTTTTGTGAAACAATGGAGATGCTAGTGAGTGAGTTGATTAAAGATAATTTTTGTCTTTTATCTACGTAAACGTTTTTTTGCTTAGCAGGGAATTAAAATCGTGGAAAGCCAAAACATAGAATGGAAAGAAAATTGGCGTGACGAATATCTAAAATGGATTTGCGGTTTTGCGAATGCGCAGGGCGGCTGTTTGGAAATCGGGCGAAACGATGTCGGACAGGTAGTTGGTCTTGATAATGCAGAAAAATTACTCGAAGAATTGCCGAACAAAATACGCAGTACCATGGGTATCATAGCAGATGTAAATTTGTACAACGAGGACAATCTTCATTATATTTCCATAAAAGTCAATGCTCATCCGAATGCCATCAGCTATCGCGGCAAGTATTATTATCGCTCCGGAAGTACCAATCAGGAGTTGACCGGATATGCATTGGATGAATTTATTTTGCGCAAGTATGGTCGAACATGGGATTCGTCTCCTGTTCTGGATGTTGATATAAGTGATTTTTTTCATGATGCTTTCGCCATATTTCGGGAAAAAGCAATTACAAGCGGCAGACTCACGCCAGACGACGTTGCAATCAATGATATAAAATTATTGCAATCGCTCAATCTGATAGAAGGAAATTATTTACTAAAAGCTGCCGTATTGCTTTTTCATCAAAAACCTGAAAAACGGTGCCTGGGATCATGTGTAAAAATTGGCTACTTTGAAAATGAAGCAGATCTGATTTATCAAGACGAAATCGGCGGTTCGCTTATTGGCATTGCTGATCGCGTGATGGATACAATTTACACAAAATATTTCAAAGGATTGATTCATTACGAAGGAATTCAGCGCATTGATCATTACCCTATTCCGCGAGAAGCTCTGCGTGAGGCTGTGTTAAATGCCGTGGTTCATCGGGATTACAGTACCGGAAGCCAGATTCAAATCAAGATTTTCAACGACCGCGTGTATATTTTTAATGACAAACGGTTATCCGCGAATATCAGTGATGACGATCTGTTTAGCGCTCATAAATCATCTCCCGGGAATCCTTTGATAGCGAACACTTTTTTTCGCTCTGGACAGATTGAGGCATGGGGACGCGGTATCGAAAAGATGCAGCAAGCTTGTGTTAAAGATAATCTTCCTGAACCAGAGTTCAAAATTACTCCAACGGTTTTCTCGATATGTTTTCATATTCATTGCAATAACAAGGTTAACGTAGTGGAAGAAGTCGATTCCCATGGCGATTTCGGTACAAATTTCGGTATAGACTTCGGTATAAATTTCGGTATAAACGAAACTCAGCAAAACATTCTGAAAATGTTGGCTGAAAATCCAACGCTAACGATATCAACCATTGCTGATACACTCAAAATGACAAAACGTAATATTGAAATACACATTAGTAAATTAAAGGAAATTGGGTTACTTGAACGCAGCGGTACAAAGAAAAACGGTCGCTGGATTGTGAAAAAGCAATAAATTTCTTTCACCTAACAAACACGGCTTCCTGTTCTTTCCAGAGTGTTGGGAATTTTTTGTTTGTGATATCATGAATGGGGATGTGGTTTGGGCAGTAGCCGTTCATGATTAGCTGCTGGATTTTCGGGCTTAGGTTGTCCATGGAAAGTATGGCACGGGCGTATCTTGGCGAGATTTTGTGCAACTCACAGAATTCTTTGAACGTAATATTTGGATGCTTTCGCAGCTGATTTTTCAACCAATAGGATTTGACCAGCAATCGCGAAAATGGCGTGCTGACTTTTCCGTTTGGTTTTTGAGCCACAGCTCTGCGACCTTTGCGTGTGCTGATTTTGATCGGAATGAATACTTCTTGGTGCATGTTATTTTCCTTTTGTGTTATTTTTTACTTTTTCCATTTTAAGCAGCCAGTTCGATCAGAAATCCGTCAAAGTCCTCAAGGTTGAGGTTGATTTTGATACCGTCGTCCATGACCTCGACGTTTTTTATCAGCATTTTCAGGACCTTGCGTTTCTCTTCTGTGTGCAAATATTCCCAGGATTCGTTAAGATTTTTCACAGCCTGTAGGAAGTCTACTTTGTCCACGTCGTTTTGTTTTTCAGCCAATTTATTGATTTTCATTATGATTTCCGGCGATTTTAGAATGCGCAGAATTTCGTCGACAACGCTGCGTTCCAGGAGTTCCGCCGGAACGTTTTTATAAATCGCTTTGCAGGTTTTGTATTTTGCATGGTTGTAGCAGGTGTAGTAGAAGTACTTCGTGTTGCAGTTTTTCCTGGAAGATGAAGCCCTCATGAGGCAATTGCAGGTTGCGCACCAGATCAATCCCGATAGCAATGCAGGACTTGAAGACGGACGTTTCGGCTTTCTCTGGTTGGTTTCCGAATGTTTGGCGAAAATCTCCTGAACTCTGTCCCAAATTTTTTCGTCGATGATGGCCTCGTGTTCTCCTTTGTAGACGTTTTCCAGATGAACAACGCACCCTTTGTAATACGGATTTTTCAGAATGCGCTCGATGGCTTTCGGTTCGAACATCTGTCCGCCGACGGTTTTTCCGTTTTTCGTCTGACGTAGCCGAGTCCTGCGTCCGAGCATGTTCAGTTGATGCGCCACGTTGCAGTAGGACTCGTTTTCAATGAATTCTTTGTAGATGAATTTTATGAGTTTAGCTTCCTCCTCATTTATTAGCAACTTGCGATCTTTCACTTCATATCCGAGCGGAACACAACCTCCCATCCACATGCCTTTCTTCAAAGATGATGCAAATTTATCGCGAATGCGCTCTCCCGTGAGCTCTCTCTCGTACTGCGCGAAACTCAAAAGCATGTTCAACATCAATTTTCCTGACGATGTAGACGTATTAAACGACTGAGTTACCGAGACAAAACTTACGCTGTGCTCGTCGAAAAGATCGACAATCTTAGCAAAATCAAACAGCGATCTCGACAAACGGTCGATTTTGTAAACCACAACCATGTCGATTAAACCGGCTTCAACGTCGTCAAACAACTCTCGGAGAGCCGGTCTGTCCATATTGCCTCCGGAAAATCCGCCGTCGTCGTAGTGTTTGGATATCAATCGCCAGTTTTCGTGGGTCTGACTTGCGATGTAGTTTTCTCCCGAAAGACGCTGTGCATCCAGGCTGTTAAAATCTTGCTCGAGTCCGTCATCATTTGATTTTCTAGTATAAATTGCACATTTGATTATCTTATTTTCCATAGTTTATGCTCCTGCTACGCCAAAAAATTTAAGCCCGTTCCATTTTGTTCCTGTGATTTTTGTCGTTATCGATGAAAGCGATTTATGAATCTCTCCGGCGTAGGCAAAACCATCGTTAACCACCAGTATTTCAATGGTTTTTCCCTTATATTCCTTCACAATTCTGGTACCGACCATTGGATTGAATTTTCCCGATTGCGGATTCTTGGGAGCCTTGATTTTCTTGGCCGCCTCTTCAATTTTCTTCTGTATATCAGCGTCAATTCCGCCATAGATTAGCTCCTGCATACGCCAGGCCAGTTTCGAAATCATGTATTCCCGACTTGAAATTTCAGGTTGATAATCGAACGTTTTGTTCCATAATTCCCTCAATTCTGCCGTTTTCTTGCCCTGCAAGCTCATGATTTGTTTCAGCAGGTTCAGATCTTTTTCACAATGGTTTATCTTAGTCACTATATTCTCCTATTGGTCAACATTACGACCTGTATTAACTCTCCTTTTCCGGTCGAAGTCAAGCTCAAAGACAGGCTTCTGTGCTCTAATTGCAGCATTTTTTGCATTTATCATGCGAATCAGAGCGTCATATATTATTTTTGCCAGCCTGTCTGGTTTTGACTCCGCTTTTTCAGAATCTTTGATCGATGTTTTATTTTTTCTCATAAATTCAGTTCCTTTACTAAATCATATTTTTTGTATTAAGTTCGTTTTTTCCTCAAATTTCAACGTTTTTAAGACGGTTGCCAAACATTCAACCAAAAGAAGAATATATGCTGATATATGAGGCCTTGGCGGATTGTCTTTAATGGGAAAATCGAAAAATTGTGGGCTGGTGGTCGCGTTGGGGACACTTGGCGGAGTCTTGAAAGCTCTGTCTATGAGGAGCTCACTAGGGGTACGCCCACATGCCCTCCATGCCCACCATTTTTTTAAATATTCCCGGAAAAGGGGAGAGATAATGTAGTGCAAAATAGATGCAATAATGGATAATATAATTGACAATATATTATATACCATATTGTATATATATTTTGACAAGTTAATAACGTGCACTATAATGCACGTACTATATTGTAGATATGCCTTTATCCAGGGATA
>JAISOD010000043.1 GCA_031275895.1 Holosporaceae bacterium
GCGCAAAATCCCTCTAAATTTGGCTTCAGAAATATGAGCATATTTTATGTATCTATTTTTCATTGATATATCCTAGCTTATATGGCTAGAAAATCAACTCAATCTAGTCTTGAACCAAAAGTAAAGTAAAGTCGCTGTAACTACTGGCGTCTTCGTAATTGGCTAATAGGTTGGCGTAAAAGACTAGAAAAGCCGTTGAACTGTTTTCGTGAAAATTCCCTTTTGATTGATCAGAATTGGCGCAGCTGCTATAGTTTAGGCTTAGATTGACGGCGATTTTTGGCATTTGTTCGAGGATTTATGTATCGAATAGAAGAGATAATCATATCCTGGTTCAATGAGTTGATGAAAAAAATCAAAGGCAGGCATTTTCTCGTGGCGGTTCCATACGGCTGGGTGTTTGTTTTTTTCATATGCCCGTGTTTAATTCTGATAAGAATTAGTTTAGCAGAAAGTCTCATCGCTGCGCCTCCATATACTTCATTGGTTGATTGGATTTCAGGATATATGCTGCAAATTCGCATCAATCTCGGAAATTACATGGTTTTATTCACGGATGAAATGTACGTACGCGGATTTGCTACGTCCATATTAATTGCCGGAGCTTCAACAATCTGCTGTTTGTTGATGGGATTTCCCATGGCCTATGCCATAGCCAGATCATCCATGAAAATTCGTGGAATTTTACTGATGTTGATAGTACTGCCGTTCTGGACTTCCTTTTTGATTAGGGTCTATGCCTGGATAATGCTACTGAGTCCCTCTGGTTTCATCAATAATCTGCTGATATGGCTAAATCTTATAGAAACTCCTCTACAGTTGATGAACAATTCCTGTGCCGCCTGTATTGGAATTATCTACGTCTATCTGCCGTTCATGATTTTTCCACTCTATAGCGCCATTGAAAAAATAGATTACACGCTCATGGAGGCCGCTTATGATCTGGGTAGTTCTCCATTGAAGGCGTTTTTTTCCATAGTAATTCCTTTGTCAATTCCTGGCGTTTATGCCGGGTCTGCGCTAGTGTTTGTTCCGGCAATTGGAGAGTTTGTTATACCAGAGCTGCTCGGCGGAGCGCAGACTCTCACCATAGGTCGGCTTGTTTGGAATGAATTTTTTGGTAATATGTCCTGGCCGACGGCGGCGTCTTTGTCTATTATTTTGCTGATATTCATTGTGTTCCCGATAGTTTTTGCCCAAAGACGGCGGGCAGCAAAATTACCTATTGTGGATTGAGGGTTATGCGTTTCAAATGGTCAAGAGTTATTTTATTCTTCGGATATCTGTTTTTATATTTCCCATTAATTTGCATAGTTATTTATTCCTTCAATGAATCTAAATTCGTCAGCGCTTGGACTGGATTTTCTCTCAAATGGTATAAATCTCTAATTTCTGACCCCATCATACTACGCGCGACTGTTACCAGCTTGAAAATAGCCTGCGTGTCGGCAACAGCCTCGGTAATACTCGGCACCATGGCTGCAATTATCATAACTAGATTAAGAACATTTCCAGGTAACGCCTTATTTTTGGGGGCAATTACGGCTCCGTTGGTGATGCCGGAAGTCGTTATGGGACTTTCGTTGCTAATGTTGTTTGTGGGTATGGAAAATTTTTTCGGTTGGCCGCGCAGAAATGGAAGCGTTACCGTTATTATCGCTCATATTACATTGACGCTGTCTTATGTAACGTTACTAGTTCAGGCGAGGCTACAGGATCTGGACAACTCCATAGAAGAAGCGGCGCTGGATCTGGGAGCTTCTCCACTTAAGGTGTTTTTCGTAATCACTTTGCCAATGATTGCTTCAGTCATAGTTCTTGGTTGGCTACTGGCTTTTGTGCTATCTCTCGACGACGTGGTAATAGCAAGTTTCGTTGCCGGTCCAGGTTCTACTACTCTTCCAATGATAGTTTTTTCTAGTTTGCGATTTGGAATATCGCCGAAAATAAATGCATTGGCGACAATTTTGATGACTATTTTATCGATCGCTGTCATAATACGCGCTGTTTTTGTTTATAAAGATAAAAATATCAAAAATCTGTGAGAAGGAGTATGGGCGCGTGAAACCTTATGTTATCGTTCTGGGCAATGAGAAAGGTGGTACCGGGAAGTCGACTGTGGCTATGCACGTTTCTGTGTACCTACTTAATCAAGGATTTCGGATTGGAACCATCGACGTAGACGCTCGTCAAGGAACGCTCACCAGATATTTCAATAACAGAAAAGCCAATGCCTCCGAAGGCGTCAAGCTACCTGAGCACGTCGCTATTTTAAGAAACGAAGCGACAATAAGGGAAGAATCAGAGGCAAAAGATGAAAATGTCTTCAACGAGGCGCTACACAAACTTTCCAACAGCGACTTCATTGTAATTGATACGCCTGGGAACGACACTTATTTATCTAAATTGGCGCATTCATACGCAGATACGCTGATAACTCCGCTGAACGACAGCTTTATTGATCTAGACGTTTTAGCAAATGTGTCCAGTAACGACTTGAAATCGCTGCGGCCGAGCATTTACGCGGAAATGGTTTGGAATCAGAGAAAAGAACGCGCCAAGAGGGGGGCAAGACCAACTGATTGGATAGTGATTAGAAATCGTCTCACGACTTTGTACACGAAAAATAGAAAAGATGTTAATACAATATTGGAAGCTCTATCTAAGCGCATTAGTTTCAGGCTTGGCGTTGGCTTTTGCGATCGCGTTATATTCAAAGAATTGTTTTTATCAGGTTTAACTCTGTTGGATTTGGAGAGCTCTGGAATTAATCTGAGTATCTCGCATGTTGCTGCGCGGCAGGAGCTGAGAGAATTAATAGATCTAATGAAGTTGCCAAATTTATAAACGCCTTTTCGGAGAAATAATTTTGTCCCGCATAGTTCAAAAATTTGGAGGCACCTCAGTCGCAACGCTGGAAAGGATAAAAAATGTCGCCGAAATAATTGCTTCTTATCGGCAAAAAAAACATGACCTAATTGCCGTTGTTTCTGCTATGGCTGGCGTTACCAATAAATTCATCAGCTATATGAATAGTTTAGGCGTCCATGAGGGAGATTCGGAGTACGACAGCGTCGTATCGTCAGGAGAGCTTGTTACTTCCGGTCTTTTGGCTGTTGCTTTGAAAAATATAGGCCTGAAGGCCAAATCGTATGCTTCCTGGCAGGTGCCAATTTTTACCAACAACGCGTACGGTAATGCTGTTATTCAGAATGTGGATTCTACTTCTCTCAAAATGGACATTTTTGCCGGAATAATTCCGGTTATTTCCGGCTTTCAGGGCGTTAGTTCGGAGAATCGCATAACAACCCTGGGAAGAGGCGGTTCTGATCTTACTGCCGTTGCAGTAGCGTCTGCCGTTGAGGCTGATTTATGTGAAATATACTCTGACGTAGACGGCGTTTATACCGTAGATCCAAATTTATATCCTGAAGCTAAAAAAATCGACCACATCAACTATCGAGAAATGCTGGAAATGGCTTATCAGGGGGCAAAAATCCTTCAGGCTCAATCTGTTGACTATGCCATGAACAGAAATGTCGTAGTTCGCGTAGCCTCCAGCTTCATAGACAACGGAGGAACAGTCATTTCCAAAGATACTTCCTCTAAATTAGTATGCGGATTGGCCGCGACTCATAATTTGGCGCTGCTGAAGGTATCCTACGGTCATGAAAACGATTTAAGTGGTATAATGAGACTATTGGAGGAGAATTTTATCGGCGCTGAAATTTTTCAACGTCATGATTCACTCAAAACTTCCGTTATAATGGATAAAAAAAAGATAATGACGGCTATGCATGTATTGAAAAGTTGTGATTTAGTATCAAGTTTTAAACAGGAAATGATTCGCAGACATTTTTCGTTGCTTAATGTAGTTGGCGTTCTAATTTCTGAAAAAAAACGCGATGAATTATCTCAACTATTGCGAAGTAAAAGGATAGAAATTTTTGGCTGTTATCATACGGATCACAGAATTGGCTTCGTTATTTCTGCTGATCAGCTACTAAACGCAGTTGCAATCTTGCACAAGTATTGTGGATTGGACCAGTGAAAAATTATCCCAAAATTCAGAAACTGATGGAACTCGGCAATGGAATATTGGGTTCTAGGTACGCGATACTCGGCGGCGCCATGACGTGGATCTCAGAATCTAATCTCGTGTCTGCCATGTCCAATGCCGGCATGTTTGGAATTTTAGCTTCAGGCGCAATGAATGCCGACGCTTTAAAATCTGAAATTGCATTAACTCAGGAAAAAACGAAAAACAATTTCGGCGTAAATATAATTATGCTCAATCCGCAGTTGCAAAATCTCATAGACGTCTGCGGAGAGAGAAAAACTTCACATGTTATTCTTGCCGGCGGCATTCCTGACAAGGCGACTATCGACAGGATTCATTCCTACGGAATGCAGGCATTATCGTTTGCGCCTACTTTGTCGGTTGCTAAAAGATTGTTTAAACAAGGAATCGACGCTTTGATTCTCGAGGGAAATGAGGCTGGCGGGCATGTCGGCCCGCTTTCTACCATGATTTTAATTCAGGATATTTTGTTGAACATGAAAGGATATCCAATTTTCATTGCCGGAGGCATATTGCGGGGTGAAGTAATTGCTGCTTTGCACCAATTCGGAGCCGTTGGATGCCAGCTGGGAACAGTTTTCGCATGCTGTAGAGAATCCATTGCCCATAAAGATTTTAAACGCGCTCTGCTTAGCGCTAATGGGAGAGCGGCGACGGTTCCAGTACAATTGGATAAACGATTCCCAGTAGCTCCTGTTCGCGCTATAGAAAACAAGGGAACTGAGGAATTTATCGCGAGACAGCGTGAAATCCTAGCTAAATTTGATAATGACGATGTATCTATGGACGATGGTCGCCTGTCGCTGGAGCATTTTTGGGCTGGGTCGTTGCGCAGAGCTGTACTGGAAGGCGACGTTGATCGCGGATCTCTAATGTCGGGACAAATTGTGGAGATAGTCAGGGAAGAAAGGAGCATTTCGGAAATTATTGCTACTATTCTTCAAGAAGCAGAAGCGTTTCTGGAAAATTCCTCACAAGAAGACAGCGATTGTTGGGAAAATGGCGTAGACGTCGTAAATTGAATGGACAAATTTAGGAGGAGTATATTTCATGAAAATAGGCGGCAATGAACTAAGAATCGGCATGTTGATCGAGCACAATGGTAAATTATGGAGCGTTTGCAAAATTCAGCATGTAAAACCTGGGAAAGGAGGCGCTTTTGTTCAGGTGGAGTTGAAGGAGCTCAGAAGCGGTACGAAATTAAACGAACGTTTTAGATCCGATGAATCTTTGGAGCGTATTAGATTGGATGAGGATGAATGCCAATTGCTTTTTAAAGAGGGAAGCGTTTATACTTTCATGGACGTTGCGACCTATGATCAGTTTCAGGTGGATGAGAATCTCATAGGAGAGGGGGCAAGCTTCCTTCAGGATAATATGATCGTGAAAATCGCCCGCTACGACGGGGAGATTATCGGCGTTATTCTGCCTGATACTGTGATTATGAAGGTTATTGAAGCTGACGCTGTGGTAAGAGGACAAACGGCTTCTGCTTCCTATAAGCCGGCAGTGCTGGAAAATGGGGTTCGCATTCTGGTTCCACCGCATATTGAGGCCGGAACCAGGATAGTTGTTAATACGGCTGATATTTCCTATGTGGAGAGAGCCAAGTGAATTATGTGCCCAGATGGCGGAATTGGTAGACGCGCTAGGTTCAGGTCCTAGTCCACGCAAGTGGGTGGAAGTTCGAGTCTTCTTTTGGGCACCAGTGGGAGTATTTTAGATGCACCTATACCAAAACGATCTTCCTGCGAACGTATTGTTCGAGGGTAGCGTTGCCGTTGACACAGAAACCATGGGACTGATCACCAGAAGGGACAGGTTGTGTTTGGTGCAGCTATGTTCGTCAACCGGAGACGTACATATGGTGCAAATGCAAAAAGATCGCAATGATAAATCAGAAAATCTCCGGAAAATTTTAACAGATCCATCTATTTTGAAAATTTTTCATTTTGCCAGATTCGACGTTTCGATTTTAAATTATACTTTTGGAATAAAAGTTACGCCCATATATTGCACTAAAATAGCCTCTAAATTAGTGAGGACCTACACCGATAAGCATGGTTTAAAAAATTTATGCAAAGATATTCTTGGCGTAGATATTTCCAAGCATGAGCAAACTTCCGATTGGGGGCGGAGGGAATTATCCAAGGAACAGTTAAAATATGCATCAGGAGACGTGCTTTATCTTCATAGTCTGAGGGAAAAATTAGATGAAATGCTGGAAAGAGAAGGGAAAACTGATATTGCCAGTGATTGCTTCAGAATGATAGATCTAATCTCTTCGCTGGAGCTATCCGGCGTAGTTCCGGAGGAATTATTTCAGCACTGAGGACTTACAATCCAAAAAACGACACGTTATTTCTGTTTTTCAGTTTCCATGCGGTGAGTTGATCGCTTTTGATGCTCTTTTCGACGTTGCTCATGGCTTCTATTCCAGAATTTCTATTGAAGTTTACGATGTGTAATTTTAAGTGATCTTTTGTTAATTCTACAAAGGCCATAGCATCCTCGTAAGTCATATCATTTTTAGCAAAATCTATGAGCGCCAAATCAGGCATTGCTTTTAGCGGAAGATTCTTGGCTCCTTCCTTAATCTTATTACCACTCAAAAATAAATTTACCAGCGATGTGTTGGATAAGTGTTTGCATAGTCCGCCGAATGCCTCGTCGTCTATAGAACATTTGTTGGCTCTTAGTTCTGTCACGGAATAATGCTCCTGCAAAGACTCGGACAAAGTTTCGGCGCTCTTTTGATCTAGCACATTACCTGAAATATCCAAAATTTTTAGCTTTGGCATCGATCCAGTGGCCTGCATGAGTAGTTGCATGTCATTTCCCGCCAGATGCATTGATGAAACATCTAATGTTTCAAGATCGTGCATTTTTTGCAGGGAATCACGCAGAACCTCCATATTTTCAAACAATTTAACCGATCTGTGCTTTTTTAGACTATCAAAGAAAATCTTTAGATTTATCAGGCGCGGTACACCCCCTAGCTCCTCAAAAACTATGCTAGACGCGCTTTCCGAGATGGATATAACAGAGAATTCGAGCTTTGCAAGTCGCTTTGTTTTTACCATCGATTCCATGATTTCTTTGTAGGCGGCATCGCTTTCCGCATCGTCTCCGGCAGCAATATCGTTCCATCCAAGCGTGAGTCCCTCCAGAGTTTCCGCAGAGCCGCTAATGACATGGCTTAAATATTCGCAACCTTCTCTTGATATTGTTCCCAGCGTTATGTTAAGGAATTTCATCTGAGAATGTTCTGCTATAGCCTGTAAAACGACGTTTGATTCGTCGCTTGACGACTTTGGCAATCTGATTTTTATTGACGCCAGTTGCTTGTGTTTTTTTATGATATCCGCGAGCAATTCGAAATCTTCCGAGGCTATTGTGCAGTGATCTACAATTAAGCATCTCATGCTTTGTGGCAGAAGCTTTTCTATGTTTTCCAAAATATCTCTGCTAAGTTTTAATCCATTAACTTCTACGCTGATTAATCCAGGATATTCTCTAAAAAAGTTAAGATCAGAAAAATCTTCGCCTTCTTTTAGAGGCTCTTCATAATAAACATAAACGCCTGTATCCGGCATTCCCAAGAAGATGATATTACTTTCTTTTATGCATATGCCAACGATTTTGTCCGAAGAAATTTTGGAGGCTACTTTTATGAAAGGGAAATAGTTGGCTTCTTCAGATAACTCTTCTCCGAAACTGCTTTCTCGATTGCTAGAGCTTGGCTTAGATACTGAATCTGCTCGCTGTTGCGAGCCATTCTCCGTAACTCTTAACGCTTTCTTATTTGTAGCGGCCGCCAATGCGTGATAATTCGTCTGAGACACAACCATGAAAAGGCTCAATGGCCACACAAATAAATTTTTATACAACCTCATTACAGAACTCCATGGTAACAACGCGCGTTATCTGATGAAAACACAAAAAGGTAAATAAGATCTGAAAGTTTTTCGTTTTTTTGATTTTTTGTAATATATAATCGTGGTAACCAGATGCATGGAGAATAAGCGTTTACGAGCTAAAGCACATAATCACAAAAATTTTCTGTAACTTTAGAGATCTTTTTTGGGCATATGAAGACTCCGAGCCTGAGGATTTCGCTCTAAATCAAGAAATCTTGCGGGAATACGATATACGCGGCATTTTCGGCGAAAATTTATTTGAAAAGGACGCTTACCAGGTCGGGAGAGCCTTTGGAACGCTTATGGCCAGAGAAAAACTTAAGAAAGTATGCGTTGGGTTTGATTGTCGTAATTCTTCCAATGTTTTGCTATTCAACCTAATCAAAGGATTGAAGGATTCAGGCAGAGAAGTGACTTCTTTGGGCTTATGTCATACTCCAATGGTCTACTATGCAGTGCATAAACTATGTCTAGAAGCTGGTGTTATGATTACAGGATCCCATAATTCTCCGGAGTATAACGGATTTAAATTCATGTTGGGATTTGACCCTTTTTACGGAGATGAGATAAAAATGCTCGGTAAAATTATAGAGCAGCAAGATTTTATAGATGGCAATGGTCGAGAAATTATTCAAAACAAGATTTTTTCCGAATATATATCTGATATTCTATGCGAATTCCAATTTCAGGATGATATAAAAGTTGCATGGGACGTTGGAAATGGAACTACCGGCCGCGCTATTCGGAGTATAGTCGCATCTATTCCAGGGAAACACCATGTGATATTTGGAGAAACTGATGGAAATTTCCCCAACAGATTACCTGATCCAACAGTAGCAAAAAATGTGAAATACCTTTCCAAATTCGTTTCTCACAATGGATTCGACATAGGTTTTGCCTTTGATAGCGACGGAGACAGGTTGGGCGTAGTCAACTCCAACGGAGAGCTTTTATTTAGCGATCAAATTCTGGAGGTTTTTGCAACCGATTTTCTCAAGAAAAATCCTGGAGCTCAAATTATTGCCGACGTAAAATCACGTAACAGCCTTTTTGATACAATTAGAAAATGCGGAGGAATCGCTCTTATGGAGAGGGTAGGGCACTCTTTCATAAAAATGCGCATGAAGGCCAGCGGAGCCTTGCTTGCCGGAGAGATGAGCGGGCATTTCTTCTTCAAAGACAAATGGTTTGGCTTTGACGACGGCGTTTACGCGGCTCTCCGATGTCTAGAAATACTATGTCAAGATAAAAATGCCTTTAACGGTCTCGCATACGGCTTTGTAACGCCGGAAATTCGCATCAGCTGCGATGAGGAGAAAAAATTCAAAATCGTAGAATCCGTCAGGGATAAATTAATGAAAGAAAACGCCAATTTTATCGATATAGACGGCGTTAGGGTGAGCATGGACAATGGATGGTGGATATTGCGAGCTTCCAATACGCAGAACGCGCTTTCGCTGAGAATAGAATCATACTCCGCCGACGCTATGAAGGAGCTGAAAAATGCCATAGTCTTCTACCTGCAGGAGCACATCAGGAACATAGACGACATTCTTCGGGAAGAGTAAGCATGGATAAAGAGTTCATAGATTTTCTCAAAAGTAAGATTGCGATTTTGGATGTTGTCGCATCCAAAGTACGATTGCGCAGATCTGGAAGAGATTGGTTCGGCCTATGTCCATTTCATAAAGAAAAGACCGGTTCATTTAAAGTAGATCCGCACCTTAGCTACTATTACTGTTTTGGGTGCGGCGCTCACGGAGACGTCATAAATTTCGTAATGGATCTAGAAAAAGTTAGTTTTGTGGAAGCAGTGGAGCGACTTGCAGCCACATATGGCATTCCTCTACCTCTACAAAAGAGCAAAATCATTGAAGATTCAAGCAGGTCAATCTATGCGGCAATGACTGAAATACAGATTTGGTTTTCCAATCAGCTTCAGGAATCTGTCGGCTCCATAGCTAGACAATACCTCGAATCAAGAAAGATATCCTCGAAATCTATAGAAAAATTTTACATTGGCTACGCTGCCGGCAGTGATAATCTTATAAAATCTCTGAGAAAGAAGGGATTTTCGGACGATGTTCTGTTAAAAACCGGAGTGTTTAACAGGTCCAAGTATGGAAACGAGCTCATCAATCGTTACAATTCACGACTGATATTTCCCATTATGGACGTTATTGGAAGATGCGTTGGTTTTGGAGGAAGGACTTTGGAAAAATCAGACGCGGCAAAATATATCAATTCTCCGGAAAGCGAAATCTTTATAAAAAGCAATCAATTATATGGATATTTTTTGGCGAAACGTCGGAAATCTTCAGAATTTATTGTGACGGAAGGATATCTAGACGTTATCTCTCTGCATCAGGCTGGATTTGACGGAGCTGTTGCTCCTTTGGGAACATCGCTGAGCGAAACACAAATAAACATGTGTTGGCGTGTTTGCGACGAGCCGATTATTTGCTTAGACGGAGACGAAGCCGGTTTGAAAGCTTCCTATCGTTGGATAGATAGAATACTTTCCGTTCTTCAAGCTGGAAAATCGTTTAAATTTGCAAAACTTCCGGATGGATCTGATCCAGATTCGCTGATAACCAACAGTCAAATCTCCGTTATTGAAGGGGCTCTCAAAGAATCGCTTCCACTTTCGGATTGGCTATGGGACGGCGCGTTTTTGCTTCATCCTTCGGAAACTCCAGAGCAAAAAGCCGCTATCATTAAAATGCTGATGGATAAAACGGAAATTATCCAAGATATTCCACTGAGAAAATTATATATTCAGCATATCAAACGTAGAGAACGAGATTTTTACCGTCGAAGAACGGAAAAAACAAGAAAAAAGAGCAACATTCGACCTGCGATTTCCGTTCGTAAAAAAATAGAAAAAATATTCATTGTGACCATAATAAATCACCCCTATATTATGGATAAGATTGTGGAGAGTTTTGTAAAGATCGAGTTTGGAGATTTTCATATGCGCGAATTGAAAAAGCGCATACTAAATCACTACGACGTATATCTTAGCAATAGCGACTCCGCAAAGTATCTTGCAGCAATGAGAGAGATGAAAATGGACATCGATGATATCGCGCTACATGCGAGCTTCGCACAATCGAGCGTTAGCGACGAAGAAGCCGTCGAAGGTTGGTCAAAATTGTGGGCCAGATATAACATGGATCCGCTTATTATGGCTGATTTACAAGCGGCATCGTCCAATTTAAAGTCGACTTTTTCGGAAAATGACTGGCAGAGACTGAAGGCATTGAAGAGCGAAGCAATTCAAAACCGTGGTAGAAAGAATAGCCTATAATATGGTGTATAATATGAATTCAAATTTATCAGAAAAAGATTTCGATGAAGCAGTCGATGATCCGAAAAACGAGGGAAAAATGGAAAATGGTCCAGATCTTGAGTTTAAAAGGTTATTGCTGCTTGGAAAAGAGCGCGGCTACATCACCTATGACGAACTGAACGACGCTTTGCCAAAGGAAAAATTTTCCACAGAAAAAATTGACCTAGCTATTTCCGGCATTACTGATATGGGAATACAACTCATAGAAGCCGAGGACGCGGAGACGTTTTCTGCAGAAACCGAGAATCGTCCTGCTGAATCCTCCGGTGAAGAAAGCGATGATTTGCTGCGAACCGACGATCCGGTACGCATGTATCTGCGAGAAATGGGCAATGTTGAGCTGCTATCCAGAGACGGCGAAGTGGAGCTGGCTAAAAGAATAGAACGCGGCTATCTGGACGTATTAAAGGGCTTAGCTGAAAGTCCTAAAACATTTGAAAAATTTGATGAATGGATAACCGATCTGCAGAATCACAAAATTATGCTTCGTGATATCATACAATTGGATAGCGGTTCTTCTGATAAAGACATGGTAGAAGAATATGAAGATAATCTGTCCAGTATATCGTCGGATATGGAAGAAGATTCTGCCGAAAACAGTCAGCAAATTTTCGGAGAAACAGCTGCCAGCGAAGAAAGCATGCTGCCAGTGGTGCTATCGTTATTTGAAAAAAGCATAGATATTCATGGTCAAATAAAGGAAAAAAATGGCTCTATTTCAAAGTTGAAAGAAGAATTGATTGCCACAATAAATGAACTGAATCTTACGCAAACGGCAGTTACTTCGCTCTGTGAAGAGCTCTATGTTCTAAATCGAAAGCTTATTAAGAGCGAGGCCGCTCTCATGAAGCTAGCTCAGGAAAACAAAATAAGTCGCGAAGGTTTTTTGAAAAATTATTACGGAAAAGAAACTGACAAATCATGGGAGGTTTCTCTGATGAAATTCTCCAATTGGAAGAATTTTTTTTGTTCCTGTAGAAGTGAAATAGAAAATCATCAGGAGTTGGCGAAGCTTATCGAAAGGGAAGTTTCTCTGCCCATAAAGGTGTTTAGAAAAATTGTTGCCGGTATTCAAAAGGGAGAAAGAGAAACAAGCAGAGCCAAAAAGGAAATGATTGAGGCTAATCTGAGATTGGTGATATCAATTGCTAAAAAATACACAAACCGCGGTTTGCAATTTTTAGATTTAATACAAGAGGGTAACATCGGACTCATGAAGGCGGTGGATAAATTTGAGTACAAGAGGGGATACAAATTCTCTACCTATGCGACTTGGTGGATACGCCAGGCAATTACGCGTTCCATTGCCGATCAAGCTCGCACCATCCGCATACCGGTGCATATGATTGAAACCATAAACAAGATCATCAGATCTTCGAGGCAGATTATCAATGAGATTGGTCGCGAGCCAACTCCCGAGGAGCTGGCCAACCGTCTTCATATGCCGGTGGATAAAGTGCGCAAAGTGTTGAAAATAGCTAAAGAACCAATCAGTCTTGAATCTCCAGTTGGAGACGAGGAGGATTCTCATTTGGGAGATTTCATTGAGGACAAAAATATCGCTCTGCCGGTAGAATCGGCTGTCAATTCCAATTTGCGAGAGACGACGACGCTAGTTCTCGCGAGTCTGACTCCTCGAGAAGAGCGAGTTCTGCGTATGCGCTTTGGCATTGGTATGAATACGGATCATACGCTGGAAGAAGTTGGACAGCAGTTTTCTGTCACTCGCGAACGCATTAGGCAGATCGAAGCTAAAGCTTTGAGAAAATTGAAACATCCTAGCCGCTCTAGAAAACTGAAAAGTTTCCTAGATTCCTGAGCGTTTTTTGTATCGTTGTTCAGTTTTTCATTTTTTCTAGAATTTCCTCGGGATCTACCTCGTTTCCGAAATTTGGAACGCTGTGGGCGCCGAGTAGTTGGTTTCGGAACCAAGTTAGCTGCCGTTTAGCATAGCGCCTTGTCTTTACGTATATCTGATTCAGACATTCCTGTTCCGTTATCTTTTTTTTCAATAATTGTAGCGCTTCATCGTAGCCGATAACATTGCAGAGAGCTCCTTGATAATTAGGATATCTAATCAGGAAATTTTCCACTTCCGTCAGAAGACCATTTTTTACCATGCCATTGATGCGGTGCAAACATCTGGCATTCAATTCATTTCGAGGCGGAGATAGGATAACAGTTGTGATTGGTAAATTCACCGTTTCCCTCTTTTCCCACCATTGAGAAAGTGGCTTCCCAGTGTAAGCTACCACCTCATAGGCGCGCAGAATGCGATGAGTATTTGCTGGATGCAGCGCTTTGGCAGAAAATGGGTCGAGATTTGCCAATTCGCGAAAAAAAACTTCTCTGCCAATTTCCTGGAATCTTTCTCTAATTTTTTTGCGAAAGTCAGCCGGTATGGTAGGAATATGGGAGACGCCATTCAGTAATGCGCCAATGTAGAATCCAGTTCCTCCGCAAAAAATTGTAGCCTTGCCTTCTTCTTGCAGTCGCCGAACGTTCTCTAGCGCCAATTTTAACCACAATGCCACAGAGGAATTTTCCAGCGGGGACAATATCCCGTATAAATTGTGCCTGATCTGCCCTAGAATCTCAGGAAATGGATAAGCTGTTAAAATTTTTAGCTCACCGTACAGCTGGGAAGCGTCGGCATTGATAATTTCAGCTTCTATTCCATAATTATTTTTTAAAAAACAAGCGCATTTCCAAGCAAGTATCGTTTTGCCGGAAGACGTTGGTCCTGTGACGACTAGCAGCGGAGAGTTTGGAATCATTTTTGCAAGTTGGTTATTCGTCGCTGGAAATTCAAAGCGTTTGCTCCCAAGACGAATTGATATTATCATCGAGTCGTTGATGGCGCCATAGGATTATGATTTCTGGAAATAACATTTATGGACACGAGAAAGTAGAATCCCTGCTAGTTAACGCCATTAGGAATGGTAGAATTTTCCCTAGCTGGATTTTTTACGGGCCCTTTGGAGTAGGGAAATCCACTGTAGCTCATAAATTCGCAGCTCATTTGCTTTCGGAAGAAATACCCGAAGGAGAACGTCTAGACATAAGCGCCGATAATCCAACATTAAAGCTCATGAGTTCCGGTATTCATCCAGATTTTTTCATACTAAAGCAGAGTGAAGAATCTATCTCTCTAGAAAACACAAGAAATCTATTTCTGAAAATTAGAAAAGCTCCGGCACTGTCCAGATGGCGCGCCGTGATCGTAGAGAACGCGTCGCACCTGAATATGAATATTTATAATTCGCTGCTGAAAGTATTGGAAGATCCTCCCCAGCAGACGGCGATAATAATGATTTGCGATAGCCTGGGAACAATTCCCAAGACTCTACTTTCCAGAGCGGCGAAAGTCAGCTTTTTCGCTCTGGATGAAGCGATGGTGGAGAAAATTTTGGAAGGCATGGGGTTAAGCGAAGCGAAGAAACTAGCTCGATTATCAAATGGATCCGTGGGCTACGCTTTATACATGCGCGAAAACAATGGATTAGCCGTCTATGACAGCCTTCTTGACGGCTTTTCATCTGCAGGCGCGAATTATAAAAAAGCTCTGAAACACATCCTAATGAATGATTGGTGTAACAATTTTAAAATTATAAAAAATAGTATCCTAAAAATTCTAAGAACCTATGCGAATATGCTCAACGGAGTCATCGACGAAAATTGCGAAGAGGAGGCGCTCGCTCTGAAATCAAGCATTCCATTAGAAAGCGAGGAAATTATAAGCGAAACGGAGAAAATACATGAAATTATTTCCATGTTAAATAGCTGCGAGTCCATGATGTTGGATAAAAATTCCGTCCTCCTGTGGGTATTCGAAAAATTTTTCTCCGAGCGGCGATTTTAAACTAAATAATTGGGAGAAGCATTATGAATGCCAGTATAGAAACGTTGATACAGAAAATCTCGAGGTTGCCAGGGCTTGGACCGCGTTCTGCCAGAAGAATAGTTCTGCATCTCATAAAAAATCGCGAACAAATCTTGGAGCCGATACTAGTCGGCATGAAAAACGTCCATGAAAATATAAAAATATGTCCCATCTGCTACAATGTGGATATTTTTTCCGATAAATGCTACATCTGTTCGGATGATAAGCGCTCTCACGATGTGATTTGCATAGTGGAAAACGTTTCGGATCTTTGGGCCATCGAAAGGACTTCTTGTTTCAGCGGGCAGTATCACGTGCTTGGAGGGCTACTCTCTTCAATTGAGGGGCGCGGACCTGAGGTTCTGATGTTGGAACATTTAAAGAAACGTTGCGCAGAAAAGCATATCGCAGAAATTATCGTAGCTCTGAGCGCAACAGTTGAAGGACAAACCACTGGTCACTACATAAAAAACTTTTTTAAGGATCACGAGATGAAAATAACATTTCTAGCTCACGGCATACCCATTGGAGGAGAGCTGGACTATCTGGACGACGGCACTTTATTCACTGCCTTCTCAGCTCGTGGGTAGCAATATATTCAAGAGATTTTGCCGATATTTACCATAATGATTCTTGCTTAAATAATTGTACAGAAGTCGTTTTTGTTCGTCCAATTGGATTTTTTTGTGCGTGACAATATATCCAAATAGAGAAAATGATAGGACTATAGGCGAACCTATCAGCGATCCCAAGGTCGCCGGCTCCATTGAGCCGCTGATGATCGCCTCTATGCCAGCGGCGGATAATGAAGCTATAGACGCTGTTATTCCAGCGATGGATGCTTTATTAATGGATTTGTGGCATTTTACATTGTTGACTAATGTTCTTCCATGGCAATAAGTTTCTATTACTTCTTCAATATCTTTCTCTTTGAGAGAAAAACAAGTTTTTCGCATAAAATCGCGCAGAAGCTGTATGCGATTTTGCCTGCGCGTTTCATTTTCCTGTCGCGCCATTTGTTCTCTTTCAGTCTGCTCTCTTCCAGGATTCGTTTGCGTATCTACTATTTCATTCTCCGGCGTAGGCGACGTATTTAACGATATTTGCCCGTTAACTCCAAGAGTTTGCAAATTATTTATATTTTCCTCCACATTTGCCATTGATAATATGCCAAAATTTTGCACGTTGGGCTGAGGAGTTAAAATCAGGACGTTGGGAATTATCAATACGGTAGGTCGGGAACCGCTCAGCGTATGCCGTCTGCCGCGCAAATGAGGAATGCTATTGGTATTTGTTATAGATGGTGATTTGCTAGATAAATCTTCAGAAAATATATCTGGAATTGCGGTTGCTGAAGCGTTCTTCTCAAAATTTTGCATCGTACATGAAGGGCCGCTTAGCGTATGCCGTCTGCCGCTAATATGTGTTGCAGAAGATGATTTACTATATAAATCTTCCGCAAATATATCTTGAATCGCGTCGGTTGAAATACTTTTTCCCAATGTACTTTTAGAGCTTGACAATTCAGAAAAATCTTTTGGCGACTCCAATCTTTCAGTCATTAACTCTAAAGAACCTTTTTGGCTTTCTAACTCGAAAAAGCTCTCCGTTGGCTGTTTCATAGCATGGCAGCCAAAATTTAAAAATATAATACACGTTAGTATAATTTTCATTTTTACCTCCCATTGCAAAAGTTTATTATAATTAATATTAGTTAATTTTTAGTTAATTTTTCAAAAATAGTTTAAGTTTTCTTAATTTTTGTCAAAAATTTGTTTGTTCATATGGCTATTGGACGGAAATTAACTGTCGTAATTAAATGGCAACAAAGTATCTTGTTTATTCAGTAGAAGATTTATATAGTAGCGCATATAAAATGTAGAAAAGATCGCTTTGGTAGATAAAATTATTTCAGTAACCAATAAAATTTGGAAAATTCGTAACGCGAAAGAAGAGAGTGTGGAAGTTGAGGCTTTGGTCGCCGCCATTGCGCGCAACAGAGGTGTTAAAAACTTAGAGGCCTTTCTTAACACGTCTTTGGAAAACGCTATGCCTGATCCATTTGTTTTTATCGATATGGAGAAAGCCGTTTCCAGTATAGCGGAAGCCATAAAAAATGGGCGGCCAATCGCGATTTTTGGAGATTATGACGTTGACGGTATCGCTTCGGTATCAATTTTTGTGAATTTTTTAAAGCATTTGGGAGCAAATTTTTCCTATTATATTCCCAATAGAACAGAAGATGGCTACGGCCTTAACATAGGCGCTATGGAGAAATACAGAAATTGCTTCATAATTGCCGTAGATTGCGGTTCTAATTCGCTAAAAGAATTACTCTATGCTAAAAATAACGGCACGGAGGTGGTGGTAATTGATCATCATAAAATGTCTATTTTACCTGATGCGCTTGCCCTAGTTAATCCCCATAGACCTGACGAAAAAGATGACTACAAATGTCTCTGCGCAACCGGATTAGCTTTTATATGCATAGTTGGCATTGACAGACTATTGAGAGAATCAGGTTTCTATCGAGGCAAAAAAGAACCTTCTCTAATGGAATATCTAGATCTAGTAGCGCTAGCAACTGTTTGCGATGTAGTCGACTTGGTGGGACTGAATCGAGCTTTTGTGTCGACTGGACTCAAGATCGTCAAGGGAAGGAGAAATATAGGCGTTGACGCTCTGGTCGCTCTGTATAAAGGCTCTGAAATCACAGCGGAAACTATTTCATTTTTTTTTGGACCAAGATTGAATGCAGCTGGCCGAATATCTTCCGCCGATATGAGCGTAAAACTTCTTACTACGGATAATCCAATCGAAGCGAAGAAAATAGCTCAGGATCTGGATAATTTAAATAGAGAACGCCAAATAATAGAACAGCAAATTATGGAAGAGGCTGTTTCATCCATGGATGAAAATCTAAACTTCATTTGCTCATACTGTCCTAATTGGCATGTTGGGGTTATTGGCATTGTGGCTGGACGCTTGAAAGAGAAATATAATAAGCTCAGCATCGTTATATCTCAGGACATTAATGGCAAAGGTAAAGCTTCATGTCGATCGGTGGATAGCATCGACTTATCGGAACTTATTCGCAAGGGAATTCAGCGCGGAATCATTAGTTCCGGTGGAGGACACGCCATGGCTGCCGGTTTTTCAATCGAAGTCGATAAAATCGGCGATCTTGTGGAATTTTTAAAAACAGAAATACGTGACGAAACAGCCGCTCCAGAATTACAAGCCGACTGTTTTCTTGATCTTAGCGCCGTATCTGTGGATCTACTCCAATCCATATCTGTACTTGAGCCGTTCGGCATGGGCAACAAGCGCCCTAGATTCGTTATTCCAAACGTTGATATATCCTTTTCAAAAGTTGTGGGAGAAAGTCATATATCTGTAACTTTGCAGGATAAAAAGGGGAATTCTATACGCGCTATAGCATTTAGATCGCTGAACACTGAGTTAGGATACGCGCTTTTGAATGAAAAGAGACCGATTGACGTCATCGGAACGTGTGTAATCACCTCCTGGGGAGAGAAAAAATACGTTAATTTCCATCTAGAGGATTTGGCGATCGCGAAAAACAACTAGCGGACGTATTTACGCCGATCGTAATTTGGGAGAAAAAGCAGTTGCGTGCGTCAGAGTTGTGGATATACGGGCGACATGCGGTGAAATCCGCTCTACTTAACAAAAAACGCGAGATTTTGCGGCTCGCGCTTCTGGAATCATGCAAAGATCTACTGAACGGGTGTAACAGATCCTCATCCTCATACAGGTTAGAATTAGTGGATAGAAGTTTCTTCGTCTCTCTTTTCGGTAAAGATGCGGTCCATCAGGGCTGCGCAGCTTTGGTAAAAAATTTACGCGAACCTTGCATAGGAGAACTGCTGAATGGTGAATCTGACCATCGTCCGTTTATATTTTTGGATCAGGTGACCGATCCTCAAAACGTTGGCGGCATCCTGCGAGCGGCCGCAGTTTTTGGAGCGCGTGCAGCGGTTGTTCAGGATCGTAATAGTCCGGAATTGACCTCGGTTATGGCTAAAGCCGCTTCCGGAGCCATTGAAATTGTTCCACTGATTCGTGTTACTAATCTGGTCGGCGCCATAAATGATCTAAAGAAGCGCGGATTCTGGTGCATAGGACTGGATGAAAAATCAAACCAGAAAATTCAAGAAATATCTCTTAAGGGTAAATTTATGTTCGTCGTCGGAGGCGAGGGGAAGGGAATGAGGAGATTGACCAGCGAGGCCTGTGATTTTCTCGCTCAACTGCCGAGTTTTAGAGATTTTACTACCCTAAACGCCGCACAGGCGGCCACGATTGCGTTGTACGAGTTTTTACGCCAGAATTAAAGTAACCATGAGAGGAACAAATAAATGACTTTATATTTCTATCCGCTGTTGGCCTATCTGCTTGGTTCCATTCCATTTGGGGTGATTTTTTCGAATTTATTCGGTAAAAGCAACCTTAGACAGACTGGATCCAAGAACATAGGAGCCACAAATGTTCTCAGAACACAGGGTAAATTGCTGGGAGTGCTGACGTTTATTATGGATTTTCTCAAGGGCTTTGCAGCCTGCTATTTTTTACGCGTCGACGACGAAATTTTGAATCTTATGATCACCGCGGCGCCAGTTTTGGGGCATATTTTCCCTGTTTGGTTGAAATTTAGGGGAGGAAAGGGCGTAGCGACCTATTTCGGCATTCTTTACGCCATAAATGCCTTCACTTTTGGATCAGTTTTGGCCATTTGGCTGGCGACCTTTCTCGCCGTGAAAATTTCCTCAATTGCCGGACTCGTCAGCGTCTTCGCCAGTCTGTTTATTTTCGGCTACGTGGGACATGCGCTTTGTTTGGATTTTATTAATCAATTGTATGTTCTAATCGCTCTAGTCGTTTTAATCTTTTTCCGTCATAAGGAAAACATGAAACGGTTGCTAAAAAAGAAAGAACTGCGCGCCTAGATCGAAGACGATTCGATCTTCGCTTTCGAGGGGATTGAATCGTGTTATCCAAGGAAGAAAAGCTAGCTAGACTGAGGTTAGCACGCAGCGAGGCGGTCGGTCCCTCCACCTTTTGGAATTTCATCAACAGATACGGTAGCGGCGAGCAAGCTCTGCGCATAATTTCGAAATCTTCCTCGGGTCCCGTTAAAAATTTTGAACTTTGTAGCGAAGAAAAAATACAAGAAGAAATTGAAGCCATGAAATCCATCGGCGCTCGCTTTGTGTTCTTTGAGGACGAGCTGTTTCCGCCGCTACTGCGGAATATTCCCGATCCGCCGCCGGTGCTGTCTTTCTTGGGAAATAAGGAGAAGATTCTTTCGTTTTATAAGAAAAATATGATCTCCGTAGTGGGCGCAAGAAATGCTTCCATACATGCCAACAGGTTCTGTCATCTGCTGGCCGACGAGCTGAGCAGGCGAAATGTCGTTATTGTTTCGGGGCTCGCGAGGGGAATAGACGCCAGCGCTCATCTGGGAAGTCTTGAAAATGGGACAATTGCCGTTTTGGCTTGCGGCGTAAACGTTGCCTATCCGCAGGAAAATGCCAAATTGTACGATGAAATCATGAAAAAAGGAGGTATTTTCGCCGAAATGCCGCTTGATACGACTCCGCAGCCGCAATTATTTCCCAGAAGAAATCGCATCATTGCCGGAATGTCGTATGGGACTGTCGTTGTCGAGGCGGCTGAACAATCCGGATCTCTAATAACGGCGAAAATGGCCCTGGAATACGATCGAGACGTTTTTGCAGTGCCTGGATTCCCTTTGGATCCTCGCAGCGTAGGTTGCAATAGGCTAATAAAGGATGGAGCAATTTTGGTTCAGGGCGCGCAGGACGTACTTGATCATTTAGAAAATCGAAAAATTATACAGAAGAAGCAGTTTGAAAATAAATCTGAAACGCGCGCGCTTTCGGAGCAGGACTTGGAAAAGCTGCGGAAAAAAATTTTGAATTCATTGAGCTCTACGCCGATAACTATTGACGAATTGATTTCTTGCATTAAAGTATCTCCAGGGGAAGCACTTAGCGTGCTTCTGGAATTGGAGTTGGCAAATAAAATCGTAAGACTGCACGGACAGCGGGTCTGTTTAGCTCTTGGCGATTGATGATTTCTGCGGAAGGATGGTTGTATGCGTCTTGTGGTTGTTGAATCTCCGGCCAAAGCTAAAACTATTAATAAATATTTGGGATCGGATTATCGCGTCATGGCGAGCTATGGTCATATTCGGGATCTACTTTCTAAGGACGGCAGCGTGTTGCCGGAAAATGATTTTTCCATGATATGGGAAGTCAGTCCGCGTGGGAAAAAGTGCATTCAGGATATATCTTCGTCGCTAAAAAGTTGCAGCGAACTGCTGCTGGCAACCGACCCGGATAGGGAAGGGGAGGCCATTTCCTGGCATCTGAAAGAAGTGCTCCAGGAGAGTAAAAAATTGAAGGTTCCTTTTCGAAGAATAGTTTTCCATGAAATTACGAAAAACGCCATCAAAGAAGCTATAGCTCATCCAAGAGACATAGATTCATCGTTGGTGGACGCATACCTTGCTAGGCGCGCCTTGGATTACCTCGTGGGATTTACGCTGTCTCCGATATTGTGGCGCAAACTCCCGGGCAGTAAATCTGCCGGGAGAGTTC
>JAISOD010000079.1 GCA_031275895.1 Holosporaceae bacterium
TCGGGTATTGGCGCTGGCCCCAAGCATTCGCAAAACCGGATCCATGACGTTGAATATGGCATACCTGGCCGCCGGAAGAACCGACATTATGTATTCTCCTCCAAATCCTAACAAATGGGACATGGCTGCAGGAATATTGCTTGTAAAAGAAGCTGGCGGGGTTATGGCAAACAAAAACGGAGAGCAGACTTGCGATTATCGAGACATTTTTGTCATGACGAACGTAAATTTACTACCGCACGCGCTTAATTTTTAGAAGAAGACGCGTGGATTCTATACGACGGAAATATCCGGCGCATCGACGGCTTTCATGCCAACCACGTGGTATCCAGAATCGACATGAACTATTTCGCCAGTTACTCCGCTTGATAGCTCGCCTAGTAAAAACACAGCGGCGCCGCCCACGTCGTCCAAAGTCGTATTTCTTTTTAGTGGAGAATTATACTGATTCCATTTCAAAATATAGCGAAAATCGCCTATGCCAGAGGCTGCAAGAGTTTTTATCGGACCGGATGATAAACCGTTAACCCTAATATTACGGTCGCCAAAATCTACTGAAAGATATTTCACGCTGGCTTCCAGAGCCGCCTTTGCAATACCCATTACGTTGTAGTGGGGCATAACCCTTTCTGCGCCAATATAGGTTAAAGTTAAGAGAGACGCTCCGTCCGCCAGATATTCGGATGCTTTTTGGCATACGGAAGTGAACGAATAGCAGGAAATATCCATTGTATTGAGAAAATTTGCGCGGCTTGTGTTAACGTATTTGCCGACCAATTCATTTTTATCGGAAAACGCTATGGCATGTACTATAAAGTCTATTTTACCGAACCTTGTTCCGATTTTTTGAAACATGGAGGCCACGCTTTGGTCGTTCGTAACGTCGCACT
The DNA here is from genome assembly GCA_031275895.1 of Holosporaceae bacterium. Classification (GTDB taxonomy): domain Bacteria; phylum Pseudomonadota; class Alphaproteobacteria; order UBA3830; family UBA3830; genus JAIRZM01. Next base: position 891 of record JAISOD010000079.1, read on the forward strand.
CGATCATTTCAACGTTGCCGATAGAATCCGCCAACGGCTTTACCCTTTTGTAGAGAGTTTCCGATTGATAACTGAAGACCATTTCCGCGCCATGGCGAGCTAAGGAACGAGCGACGCCCCAGGCCAACGATCTGTCGTTGGCAATCCCCATTACAACGCCTTTCTTTCCAGCCATTATTCCCATGATTGTTCTGCTCCGTTTATAAGATCACTTACCGCCGTTAATGATTTTTTTTAAAACTGGAGAAGCTCTGAAGGTTATAGATTTTCTAGAGGATATGACTGCTTCTCTTAAAGTTTTCGGATTTCTCCCAATCCTCTCTTTTTTATCTCGCACAGTGAAGGTTCCGAAACTGGCAATCTTAACGGTTTCGCCCTCTATTAGCGCCATTGTGATTTCGTCCAGCACGTCTTCCACAACCTCTAGCGCATTAAATTTCGTAACACGAAACTCCTGCGTGATGGCGTTAGCCAGATCTGAACGAGTTAACGTCTTGATTTTCTTATTTTTCATTTGCCACATCCATCGTTAAAATTTAATCAAAGCTGATCCCCATGTAAATCCCGCTCCCATAGACAGTAACACTACGTTTCTTTTGGAAAAAACATCGTCTCTTATTTCATTTAGGGCCAACGGAATAGAGGCTGCGGAAGTATTCGCATGTTTTTGGACAGTAATCAAGACTTTTTTCTCATCTATTCCGGATATTTCGATTAGTTTATTGATAATTCTGGAATTTGCTTGGTGAGGAACAAGCAAATCAACATCTTCTATTTTTAATTCGTTATCCTTCAAAAGTTCCTTTAGGGATTGATGAAATTTTTCAACGGCGTATTTGAATACTTCTCGTCCATGCATTTTTACAAAACCAATACTCCGGTTAGCGGAAATTCCGCCGCTGGTAATCAAATAATCAGAAAATCTGCCATCGGAATATATCTTGCAGGATTGAATACCACGATGTTTGTCGCTTTGGGACTTAAGCACTACAGCGCCTGCTCCATCTCCGAAAAGAACGCACGTAGATCTATCGCTCCAATCTAATATTCGTGAGAAGGTTTCTGCCCCTATAACCAGCGCGCACTGCGACTTACCGGATTTTATAAATGAATCAGCAACGTCCAGGGCAAAAATAAAGCCGCTGCAAACTGCGCTAACGTCAAAGGCTGCTCCGTGCGTTATTTGAAGACTTTTTTGGACCAATGTAGCGGTGGCGGGAAATGTATAGTCTCCTGTAGCTGTGGCCACAATTATTAGGTCTATGTCATTTGTGGATATTTTCGCATGAAGTAGAGCGTTTTGAGCCGCTACAGTGGCTAGAGACGCGGTTGTTTCCGTTTCGGCCGCCAGATAACGTTGCCTTATGCCAGTTCTCTGAAATATCCATTCATCCGACGTATTTAGCTCTCTTGGTAATTGCGAGTTTTTTATGCATTTTGATGGAAGGGCGGCGCCGATTCCCACAATTTCCGAATTCATTGCTTCCCAAAATATTCTGAAACATAATGCAATTTTGATTTCTCCAACTGTTCGCCTATTCGATCGAATATGTTGTTTCTCAAGATATTTGCGGTAAATTTTACGGCGTTTGAAAATCCAATTGCATCGGCGCCGCCATGGCTTTTCACTACGATTCCATTTAATCCTAGAAGAATAGCTCCGTTATAGAGGCGCGGATCAACCTTTTTCTTTAGCGAATTAAGCGCCGGCATGGCCAGCAGCGCGCCAATTTTAGAAATCAGAGTGCTGGATAATGCGTTTTTCAATTCAGAAACTACGTAATTGGCAGTTCCCTCCATGGTTTTCAAAGAGACATTCCCAGTGAAACCGTCCGTCACTATAACGTCTGAATTCCCAGCAAAAATATAATCTCCCTCGACAAAGCCAACGTAATTTTCGAACAATTTTTTCAGGATCTCAGATGTTTTTTTCACCAGCCGATTGCCCTTAACATCTTCTGATCCAATGTTTAATAGAGCCAATTTAATATCTTTTCTATTTAAAACGGATATGGCCAGCGCTTCCCCCATTATAGCGAAGTCTACCAAATTCTTTACTTCGCACTCGGCATTTGCTCCCAAATCAAGACAAATTATGCTTCCATGTTTACTGGGAATGGTGGAGGCTATGGCTGGACGGTCAATTCCAGGGATAGTTTTTAGAATAATTTTTGCGAGAGCCATGTATAGTCCAGTATTTCCGGATGATACGACGGCTGCGGCTTCTCCGGATTTGACTGCCTGTATCGCCATTCCCATACTGGAGTTTTTACCCGTACGCAGAGCCGATGTTACTCCCATATCCGGCGTTACCATCACGTCAGCGTGCCGAATTTCATAAGATACGTTATCTCCGAGCAAATGAGCGTGCTTGTCTATAATTTTTTTATTTCCAAAAATTATGAAATGAAAACCGCTAACCGCAAACTCAGCCAGCCCGCTCAATACTGCTTCTGGAGCACTATCGCCGCCCATGCCGTCAATGGCTATGACTTTGGAATTTAAATCAGCCATTACATATCTTGGCGTATATCTTTTAGTATTTGCCGACCGTTATAAATTCCGCACGTTCTGCATGCATGATGCGGCAACTTCGCTTCTCCGCAATTGGGACAGGCCACTGTATTGACTGGCTTGAGAGCCAAATGCGACCTTCGCATATCTCTTCGAGATTTAGAAATCTTTTTTTTGGGAACCGCCATGATAAACTCTCTCTTGAATAGCCGTCGACTCTATCTACACGAAAAGCCCATGTCTTTCAAGTCATTTATTGGCAAATTGTAATCCAAAGATTAATTCCTACCAAAAATAGCTCTAGGACCGCAAAGATTTCAGCTCATTCAGAAAATCAAACGCCTTGAAGAGCCTTCCCGCGCCGTAAAATATAGCGCAACTGACCGCAACGACGACCAACAGGGCAATATTTCTATCCATACCGCTGTTAAGGTAGTAGGGCTCTGCAATTACATTCATAACTACGATCGAAAGTAGCATTAGCGCCGAAACTAAAACCTGATTCATGCATTCTTTAGCAGTTTTAGAATCTATCCTCAAAGCAGCGAACTTTTTCATGGATATGAGAAGATAGAGTCCGTTACACCAGGCAGAAAGGGAGGTGGCCAGCGCTATTCCGGTGTGTTTCATGCAGGGCATCAGCAACACTGCAAACAACAAATTGGTTACAATTGAGACTAAACCGCCATTTAGCGGCGTACGCGTGTCTTTATTAGCAAAAAATGTAGTAGAAAACACCTTCGTCGCCATATAAGCCGGAAGTCCGAAAGCAAGCGCTGCCAGAGCAGGCGCCGCCGCCGTAACGTGCTCGGGCCCAAAATTCCCGCGCCCATAAATGGCGCCGGTAATAGGTTCGCACAGAGAGATTAGCACGACAGCTGCTGGAAATGTGAATATAAAGGCGAATTGCAACCCAAGACTTATCTGTTTCCGCGCTCCCACATGATCTTTCGCGTGTATCGCTCTCGTAAGCGGAGGCAAAAGCGCAGTACTAAAGGCAATGCCGAGGATCCCCAGCGGAAATTGATTAACATGGTCTGTGTAGTAGAAATAGGATACTGCTACGGTGGGTAGAAAAGACAAAATCACAAAATCTATAATGACATTCAGCTGCCAAACGCCGGCTCCAACCGCCCCAGACACGAGTTTTTTGAAAAATAACTTCACTTCCTCCTTCATCGAAGAGAGATCGAGGCCTATGCTGAAGCCGCATAATTTCACATTTATCCATAAAACGGCTACCTGAAGAACTCCGCCAAGGAATGTTGCCCAAGCCATCGTATAGGCCGTGCTGGGAAACCATAGCGGCCCTATGAACAGAGCCATAATAACCAGTACATTGAGTATTAGCTGGGCTGCCGCAGGCATTGCGAACCTATTCACAGTATTCAAAATGCCGGCAAACAATGCTGCCAAAAACGACGCCGCAATGTACGGAGAACAAATCCTGCCAAGACTTATCAAATGCTCAAATTTTTCCGATAACGGATCAATTCCAGGAGCGTACGCCTGCATAATGTTACGAAAACACATGAGGCAGATGATCATCAGAAAGGAAACTAGAAACACAAGCCACGTCAAAACCTGCGAGGCGATTTTTTGAGCCTCGTCGTGCCCCTTATCCTTCAGAGCGCCAGCAAATATTGGAAGAAACGATGCATTAAAAGATCCCTCGGCAAACAATTTGCGCAGTATGTTTGCGAATTTGAAAGCCAACGAAAACGCGTCGGAGAATATGCCGGCTCCAAGTATGGAAGACTGCGCTATGTCGCGTATAAAACCGCTTACGCGATAGACCAGCGTCCAACCGCCAACGGTGACAACAGTCTTTATTAAACTCATGCAGCCCTCCTCATGGTAAAATTCAACGTAATCTACATAGCATACGGGCGTGCGTATGACAAGAAGCTTTTCGCTGACTATATCCTGAAAAACTTGCCTGAAATCAGCGATTCGTCATTCCAATGAAACGCGGTTTATGCAATAACTATTCGACGCTTTTTATGGAAAATTATTGTTTAAAAAAATTATATTACTGCTAATGGTTTGGGCGCAGCCTCTTCATGCTAAATTCAATGTCTGTGAATTTAGCCTGGAAAACGGGCTGCGTGTCGTTTGCGTCGAAAAAAAAAATTCTCCCATAGCACTATTTTCAGTTTGGTACAGATGTGGTTCAAAGTGCGACGCCGTTTCCAAAACTGGCGCAGCTCATTATCTGGAACACATGGCCATTGCCTCCAATCGACGATCATGCGACTTCCTGGAAAGGATAGGAGCCGAACACAACGCTTTTACGTCAATTAATTTGATTTGTTTTTATGAAATCGTTCCTCAAGAGTACCTGGAGCGCGTATTTGAATACGAAGCAGAGCGCATGGACTCACTGCGCATTGACGATGGAGAGTTCAAGAGCGAAAGAGGAGCCATTCTGGAGGAGAGGAACCAACGCGTCGACAATGATCCGGATGGAGCGCGGCGAGAAGTCATGCTTTCCAACGTCTTTAATCGGGAAATTGGCGGAGCGGCGCTCATTGGCTGGAAACATGAAATAGAATCCATACAGAAGCAGGATTTGCACGAATTTCACCAAAAATGGTTTGCGCCCAACAATGCGACTCTGGTGATCGTCGGGGATTTCGATCTGAATTACGTTAAAAATCTGTCAGAAAAGTACTGGGGAATCAAAAAAGCGAAAAAAATTCCAGAGGAAAAAACGGAAGATCGTGGATTTTTGTGCCTAAAAGAAGTAGCTTACAGCTCTTCCAAGAAAGGACTTCTTTCCTCCATCGAGTATGTGTTTGGGGTCC
>JAISOD010000029.1 GCA_031275895.1 Holosporaceae bacterium
CTTTTTTTTGCCATTCGTAAATCCCAATTCCATTGTATCTGATAATACAGGTCAGACCTTCTGCAATCAACAAAAATTATCACTTGAATAATTCTGTTTGTTGTTCAAACAACCTTGGTTGATTCGTTTATTCCAGCAGCTCTCGGCTTCGCCGATACATCCGCCCAACCGATTGCCAATAATAGGAACCGTGACCCCATATAAAAGAGCCAATATTGATGCTTGATTTTTTTTCTTATTCGTGTAATCTGGAATCAGAATCCGAATTGTACGAAGCGAGGTCAGAAATGTTGGAAAGAACGCTGAAAAATGTAATAGAAAGTGTGTCGCAGTCGTTTCCGGTTTTGATTCTGACTGGTCCACGGCAGGTAGGTAAGACAACATTGCTGGCTTCATGCGCATCTAAGAATCGATCCTACGTCACTTTGGATGATCTTGAGGAAAGAGCTCTTGCCAAAAATGATCCTGCGCTTTTCTTACAAATGCATAAAACTCCGTTGATTATTGATGAAGTCCAGTATGCCAAGGAATTATTTTCCTACATCAAAATACATGTCGATAAACATCAAAATCCAGGCGATTTTTGGCTTACCGGTTCGCAAAAATTTCATCTTATGAAAGGAATTACAGAATCATTGGCCGGACGAGTCGCAATTATCGATATGCTGGGATTATCAGCCAAAGAAATGTCCGGGAAAGCACAGGCGTCAATTCCGTTTCTCCCGACAAATGAATGGATTAGCGACGCCAGAGAAAATCAGTCACTACTTTCGCAAATCGATATAATTTTTGAAAAGATATGGCTCGGATCGTTCCCGAAATTGGCAACGGGCGGCAGAGAACAACGAGAAATCTTCTACAAGTCCTACGTACAAACATATCTTGAGAGGGACGTTAAAAGTATTTTGAGCATCGGTGATGAACTGTCTTTCTACAAGTTTTTGAGAGCAACCGCGGCCAGAACGGGACAATTGCTGAATTACTCGGAATTAGCTCGCGATGTTGATATCGATCAGAAAACTGCAAAATCATGGCTTTCCATCCTGAAAACTTCAGGCCTTGTGTATCTGCTTGAGCCATATTACAACAACATAACTAAGCGTATCATTAAAACTCCAAAACTATATTTTTTAGACACGGGATTGTGCGCATTTTTAACAGGATGGGATAGTCCTAAAACTCTGGAAGCAGGTGCAATGTCCGGAGCAATCTTCGAGACCTATGTGTTTGGAGAAATCTTGAAGAGCTACTGGCACAATGGAAAAGATCCTCTTGTTTACTTTTACCGCGACTCAGATCAACGAGAAATTGATTTTGTGTTCGAATCGAACGGGACTTTGTTTCCTGTCGAAGTTAAAAAAACAGCAACTCCGTCATTGACGGCAACCAAAAGCTTTTCTGCACTGCACACACTGAAAAAAACAATTGGCATGGGCGCAGTAATTTGTATGCGAGAAAAAGACGTACCTCTTTCAAGAGAAATTACGACTATTCCGATAGGGTATCTGTGATTGTGGCGAGATAAAATATTCAGTGAATTCACGAGTGGACTATATAACCTTGCTGCAAGGCAGATCATATTTCATAGCTTGCGTTATTAGTTTAACTAATTTTTCAACACCGCTCTCGATGCCGTCGTTGTTTTCAATTGCGAAATGAGAGATTTTTTCAAGAATGGGCAAATCTGTTGCGTATTTTTCAACTGTTTTTTCAGACATATTTATTGCCTCTTCGTACAGCCGTTCGCCATTTTCACCAATTGGAACCATAATTAAGCTATTTTTACTAATCGCATCGGCGCGAGCAAGTTCTATATTGCGCTTAATATGAATGATGGTTCCGATTTTCGGTAGTATATAATCAAGTCTGCCGTCAACCGGAAGTATTGCGCCTGTCGCTATGATCGAACTCTCGTCTTTTGAGACAATTTCGAACAAAACCTCTTTTTGCACTTCGACAAGGCGATCGGCATACGATAGACTAAAAAAATGAGAATGCTTAGGATTTATTTTCTTGATCACAAGCTTATCCGTATCGTAGAAAGGCAGTTTTAATATTTCTGCGGCACATTTTCCAAGCGTCGATTTTCCAGCGTTTGGTATACCAACTAAGATATATTTCATATCGTCAGTCTCCAATTTTCTTAAAGGCCCTAAAATTCTTTGTGTTTTGCCCACATTCTCCAAATACGGCAATGTCATAATCAAATGACTCCGCAATCCTCACATAAAACAGCGAGGAAAGTTCATTTCTAAATTGGCTTCATAAATGCCTCATAATGCCTTATTATGCGAATATTTTTGGAAAAATGGAAGCTGTAATTCTGTAAAACATACTGCTTGGGAAAAATCGTATTATCGTTTGCTTCTGAGGGATCTTAGTTTCTTCGATACATCCGCCCTACCACAAAATTCTCCGCAACTCGGAAATGGCGGTTTGGCGCGATGTCTCGAATCGTCTCTGCAGCAGCCTTTGTAGCGGAGCTGCGAAAAATCTCCGTGACCCCTGTTTTGGAGAGAAAGTTGAGCATTTGGAGAAGATCGGACCATTTGGAGAATGAATACACGACTGTCTTTTGCCGATTTATGTTAGTATGATGGCCGACAGAGCCTCTAATGCAGCGTATTTTATCGGTACTTTCTATATGGAGGAATTATATTTTCTCTACAATTTTGCCAAATAGTAGTGGAGTGGATGGTTCCCAAAACCGAGTTGTTCTACTGTCTCTTTCTCAAATTTTTTCTTTTAATTTCAGTCAGTTACATGGCTTCGTTAGTTGTTGGGACATTCACTATGTCTATGTCTTCGAAAATGAACTTTCGCGATTTTTAACTTCGCTTCGAGAACCTCACTACAACTCCGACACACGATAAAAGCACATTTTAAAAACTGGAACTGGTATTTCAGGCAAAGGTTTCTCTTTAATCGAAATAAACCCTGTTCGGTATTAGGAATTTAGTTGCATATTTAGTGTGATGCGATTAGATATATTTTATTGTATGTGATGGAGTTTTTTGATGTTGAGATTTGAGAGAGTCTTCAAAGACGACA
>JAISOD010000041.1 GCA_031275895.1 Holosporaceae bacterium
ATTCGTAACGATCGGCACTATTGAGGAGAAAATCAACGAAATTATTGCTGGCAAGCAAAAACTTTCAACGGACGTGATTGGAGAATCCTCAGGAGAAAACTTGGTGACTGAAATGTCGAACTCAGAACTTTTGAACCTGTTCCGTTTGGAGGCGTAGTATGAGTTATTTCGGTTGGGGCGAATATATCCCTGTTTCAAAAAAGCGCGAGAATGCGCAGAAGCTAATTGCCAAACTCAAAAAGAAAACTCCAAACCTTTCGCCTGTTGTAATCGACGGTAAAAAAATAACGACGACTTGGTGGGGCAAGGCTTGGTGCGACAACCTCGTAAGTTATCGTGATTATGAAAACCGGCTGTCGCGTGGAAGCGCATATGTTAAAAACGGTTTTGTCGTTGATTTACAGATTGAGAACGGGCTGATAACCGCGCAAGTCAGCGGTTCGGAACTTTATGAAATCAAAATCAAAATTAGTCCACTGGACGAGAGAAAATGGACAAATATTGTCCAAAAGGTATCAAACAGCATAAGCAGTATCGCTGAACTTGCTGATGGTAAATTTCCTCAGGAACTAGCCGAAGTATTTATGAAAAAAGGCGACGGGTTGTTTCCATCGCCGCAAGAAATTCATATGGACTGCGACTGCCCTGACTGGGCCGGAATGTGTAAGCACATTGCGGCGGTAATGTACGGGGTTGGGAACAGGCTTGATAGCGACCCTCTGCTATTTTTCAAAATACGCAACATTGACCCGACGTCGCTTATCAAAAAGTCGGTTGACGAGAAAATGGCAAATCTACTTAAAAATTCCAGCAAAAAGTCGAAAAGGATTATCGACGACGCGAATATTAAAAAACTGTTTGGCGTGTGAGAGCATAGGTGAAATTTATATTTCGCGGCGGGCAATTATTTATTTTTCAAGATAAGATAGCCGACAAAAAAATATTACGTCTTTTTTAAGAAAACTTATGATTAATTAACTTTTCATAACTATACTATAAAACATTCAACTATTACGTGCTAAAGCACGAAGAATGCTAAGTACCTAAAGGTTCTCCAAATGAGGATAAATCCTTCTTTTCGTCCCACACTTTAAATGCAGAATCTTCCTCGTTTTGGTCTTCTATGTATTTTTTCACTATTTCTTCTGTAACTGCTTCAACTGTGCTGCAAAAATATCCTTTACCCCACAAAAAGCAATTCACGCTAAAGCGTAAGGTATATAACCGGCCCATGGAAAATAAATCGATGAAAATTAAAAAACGGTGGACGCTATAGGATTCGAACCTATGACTTCTACCGTGTGAAGGTAGCGCTCTACCTCTGAGCTAAGCGTCCGAAGCGCCAATGTCGTATCCTGAGTGGGGAAGGCTACACCTTTTCTAAAAATCAATCAACAGACTGCTTGACATTTTCGCTCTATGATGTAGAATCCTTAGCGTTGACGGTTTTAGCGCCGTTAATTTAGGCAGGATGCCCGTTTGGGGTTTTGTCTATTGTTTTTGCAAGCGCCCAATGATGGGGTTTGCTGTTTGTGATTTGCCTATGGAAGGAGATTATCATGGCTAGAGTCGTTGGTATCGATCTTGGTACTACAAATTCGTGCGTCGCCGTTATGGACGGCGGAAATCCGAGAGTAATAGAAAATGCAGAGGGTATTAGAACTACTCCCTCGGTGGTCGCATTTACGGAAAAGGGCGAGAAATTGGTTGGGCAAGCGGCAAAACGTCAAGCCGTTACGAACCACAAAAACACTTTCTATGCCATAAAAAGGCTGATAGGTCGCAAGAAAAACGACGACTATCTGAGCAAATATCACACAGCCTACGACGTTATCGCGTCGGAAAATGGGGACGCTTGGGTAGATTCCCGCGGTACGAAATATAGTCCAAGCCAAATAAGCGCTTTTATTCTTCAAAAAATGAAGGAATCTGCAGAAAATTTTCTGGGAGAGAAGGTTACAGAAGCTGTAATAACTGTTCCAGCATACTTTAATGACGCTCAAAGGCAGGCAACCCGCGATGCAGGAAAAATTGCAGGGCTAGACGTTCTGCGAATCATAAACGAACCGACAGCCGCAGCGTTGGCATATGGCCTAGATAAAAAGAAATCAGGAACGATAGCCGTTTACGATTTAGGAGGCGGAACCTTTGACGTTTCAATTCTCGAAATAGGCGACGGCGTGTTTGAAGTAAAGGCAACCAACGGAGACACGTTCCTGGGCGGCGAAGACTTCGATAAAAGAATTATAGATTTCCTGGCAGACGAATTTAAAAAAGAGAACGGAATAGATCTAAGAAACGATAGTATGGCGCTGCAGCGTTTGAAAGAAGCTGCCGAAAAGGCCAAAATAGAGTTGTCCAGCGCCGTTGAGACGGAGGTTAATCTACCGTTCATTACGGCAGACGCTTCCGGCCCAAAGCATTTAACGCTCAAGCTCACGCGAGCGAAATTTGAATCCCTGGTGGAAGATATCATAAAAAGAACCATGGAGCCTTGCAAATCTGCGCTAAAGGACGCTGGGGTAAACGCCAATCAGATCGACGAGGTGGTTTTGGTGGGCGGCATGACCCGTATGCCAAAAGTCGTCGAGTATGTGAAAAATTTCTTCGGAAAAGAACCTCACAAAGGCGTTAATCCGGACGAAGTTGTGGCCGTTGGAGCAGCCATCCAGGGCGGAGTCCTCAAGGGAGACGTAAAGGATGTTCTTTTGCTCGACGTCACTCCGCTTTCACTGGGAATCGAGACTTTAGGTGGAGTTTTTACGCGCTTGATCGATAGGAATACCACAATTCCAACCAAGAAGAGTCAGGTGTTCTCCACTGCGGAAGACAATCAGAGCGGCGTTACAATCAGAGTTTTCCAAGGAGAGCGGGAAATCGCAGCGCATAATAAATTGCTTGGCCAATTTGATCTAACCGGAATTCCGCCGGCGCCGCGTGGAATGCCTCAAATAGAGGTTGCCTTTGACATCGACGCCAATGGTATTGTTCACGTTTCCGCAAAGGATAAGGCCACCAATAAAGAGCAGGCTATCAGCATCAAGGCGTCCGGCGGACTAAGCGACGAGGAAATCGATCAGATGGTGAAGGATGCAGCCGCTCACGCTGAGGAAGACAGGAGGCAGAAAGATCTCATTCAGGAGAAAAATGCCGCCCAAGAAATGATCAATGGGGCCAATAAAATGCTTTCGGAACATGCCGATAAAATTGCAGACGACCTGAAAGCTGAAATTAAAACCGCTGCAGACGACGTGCAAAAAGCTCTTGGCAGCGATAACGTCGAAGAGATAAAGCGTGCCTCTGAAAAGCTAATGAGCTCTATGGCAAAAGCCGGAGAAATCATTCACAAAGCGGCTCAGGCGTCTCCTCAGCAGGGAGCGACTGCCGATGCTCCGCCGCAGGGCAATGGAGAGAATGTCGTGGACGCCGATTATAAGGTAAAAGACGACGATAAATCCTAAAGGTTTGCGGGGCGCGCGCTTCTGGCGCGCATCCCTATTTTCGATGGAATCTTAACCATGAACTATTATGAAACGCTCGGCGTAGCGCAGTCGGCCAGCGATGATGAAATAAAAAAAGCCTACAGAAAGCTGGCCATGAAGTATCATCCTGATAAAAACAAGGGCGATAAGAGCGCAGAGGTAAAATTTAAAGAAATAAACGAGGCCTACGAGACTTTGAAGGATCCTCAGAAGAAAGCAGCCTACGATCGCTACGGCCACGACGCCTATAAAAATTCCAGCAGCGGAGGATTCAGTCCAGGCGGTTTTTCGTCCGAGGAGTTTAGTTTTGAATTCGGGACTAACTCTCCTTTTTCCGATATATTTGAAGGGTTTTTCGGAAACGCTAGAGGCTCGACGCGAACTACGCGCACCGAAATGAGAGGGAACGATCTGCGTTACGACACCAGCGTTACCCTGGAGGAAGCTTTTCGCGGCAAAGATATTGAGTTGAAATTGAGAACTAACGTCAAGTGCAGCGACTGTAACGGACATGGATCTGAAGGCGGAATTAAGCCGAAAGTTTGTCCATCCTGTCGCGGATCCGGGAAAATGCGTTTTTCGCAAGGATTTTTCATGGTGGAGAAGACATGCGCATCCTGCAACGGCACAGGTCAAATCATTGAAAATTCCTGTAAAACGTGTCGCGGAGCCGGCAGAGTCGGCAAGTTGAGAACGCTGAACGTAACGATCCCAGCCGGCATCGAAAACGGAGCGAGAATCAGGCTTTCTGGCGAAGGAGAAGCCGGACTGCGTGGCGGGACGTCCGGAGATCTTTACATATTCGTCTCCGTTAAGCCGCACCAATTGTTCAGACGCGAGGGAAATCTAATACATTGCGATATCCCCATATCGTTTGTGACAGCGGCTCTCGGAGGAGAAGTGGACGTGCCGACAATCGAAGGGAAAAAGGCGTCTGTAAAGATTCCTGCAGGCACTCAATCCGGTCAAATTCTAAAATTGCGCGGAAGAGGCATGTCCGTCGTGAGAAATTCGCTGCGCGGAGACATGCTCGTGCACGCCATCGTCGAGACTCCGGTCAATCTTACTGAAAATCAGAAAAAACTACTGCGAGAGTTTGATAAAGAACACAATACGCAACCGAAAACAGAAGGATTTTTCGCAAAAGTGAAGGAATTCTGGCAGGAACTATGATTTTTGTTGTTATGGCGGGATGTAATGATTCAAACGAATGAAATTATCCTAAAATCCAAGGAAAAGTTTCAGAAGCTCCTGTTTGTTTTTCATGGATATGGGGCAGATGGGAATAATCTATTGCCTGTGGGAGAGGAATTCGCGCAGGCGACGCCGTCGGCGGAGATTTGCATCCCAAACGGCCTGGAAGTATGCGAAGCAGGGTTTGGGTATCAATGGTTTCCACTAATAGGAGACGATTTAGAGGTCTGGGGAAAATCTTTTGACGAATGTTCCGATCGCATAATCTCGTATATTGAATCTAAAATGCAGGAAAAGCACGTCGGCTATGAGGACGTAATTTTCACCGGATTTTCTCAGGGAGCGATGTTATCGCTTGGTCTTGGCTTAAAATGCGGCGTGCAGGCAATAATTGCCTTTTCGGGAGGATTATTGAGCCCGAAGCCAATCATCGCTTCCAAACGCACGAAGGTATTGCTGGCGCACGGCGTTCAGGACGTCGTTGTCGACGTCTCATTCATGAGAGCTACTGAAAATATGCTAAAAGCGGAGAACGTCAACGTACAAACCGCTGTTAGCGCGAATGCCGGACATGGAATAGACGATTACATGCTGTGTCGGGCAGTAGACTTTTTAAAATCCTTGTAATAATGTGAACTGGTGGTTTGTGGGAGTTGTTTATGTCCATAACAAAGGAAGATGTTAAAAAGATTTCTCATCTGGCTTGTATCAAGATACCAGATTCAGAGTTCGAAACGGTTTGTAACGGCCTGAATAACGTTCTCAATTTCATTGAGCAACTAAAGCAGGTGGATTGCTCCACAGTAGATGATTCAGAGCAATGTGCGATCGGCTTGCCAGAGAGAAGCGACGTTGCCGTTCCCTGCGACCCGGCCGTTATGGATAACGCGCCGCAAAAAGAGTGCAACATGTTTGTCGTTCCTAAGGTTATCGGCTGAAATATTAATTTTGTTTTGTATTTGTAATCGAAAAGAGATCTGTCTATGGAAAAAGTTTACATGACTCCCAGTGGGTTTAAAACTCTCGAAGAAGAACTCAAAAATTTAAAACTTGTCGAGCGTCCAGCCGTCGTAAACGCCATTGCGGAGGCGAGAGAAAAGGGCGATCTATCGGAGAATGCAGAGTATAGCTACGCCAAGGAAAGGCAGGGATTCATCGAAGGTAGAATCCGAGAGCTGGAGTCTAAACTAGCAAGAGCCGAGGTGGTAGACGTTACTAAACTTGAAGGCAAGAACGTCAAATTTGGAGCCACTGTTACCGTGTTTGATGAAGCTGCCGACGAGGAGATTACCTACAAAATAGTCGGCGTAGATGAAGCGGATATCAAGCAAAAGTTGCTATCAATCGATTCTCCATTGGCGCGAGCGCTGATCGGAAAAAACGTCGGAGACGAGATAAAATTAGATACGCCGTCCGGCAAGAGGAAATATGAAGTCGTAGAAGTGTCGTATATTTAGTCCTTGGAGGGTATATGTTTGATTTAACCGGAAAAATCGCTTTGATTACTGGAGCTACTGGCGTTGTCGGAGGCGCGATTGCTAGAACGCTTCATGGAATGGGCGCTACGTTGGCTGTCTCCGGCACCAGAATGGATAACCTGGAGAATCTGGCGGCCGAACTGAAGGAACGAGTTCATTTGTTCGCCTGCAATTTAAGTCTATCTGCTGCAGTTGAGGAATTAACGCCGAATATCGAACGTGTATGCGGACCAGTCAATATCCTGGTTAATAACGCAGGTATAACCAGAGACAGTCTATTGATGAGAATGCCTGACGAATCCTGGCAGGACGTAATGGCCATCGATTTGGAAGCTCCGTTTAGACTCATGCGAGCAGTCTCCAAAAATATGATTAGGGAAAGATGGGGCCGTATTATAAATATTTCCTCCATCGTAGGAGCTGTAGGAAATCCTGGACAAACCAACTATGCGGCGGCAAAATCTGGTTTATTTGGGCTATCGAAATCAGCGGCCGCCGAATTGGCTACCAGAAATATTACCGTAAACTGCATAGCTCCCGGATTCATCGAGTCGCCCATGGTTGCTAAAATTCCAGCCTCCCACAGAGAATATAT
>JAISOD010000050.1 GCA_031275895.1 Holosporaceae bacterium
CAAATTTATGGGCCCATCTGGTTATGTCTCCGGCTCCCAAAAATATAACAAAATCGCCCTTTTGAATTTTCCCTTCGATTTTATCTCTTAGAGCGGGCAAATCCTCCACAAAATCCGCCGGAACTACGTCATTTTCCTCCAAACGTTTTAGAAGCGAGAAATGATCAATCCCATTGCTCTTTTCTCCGGCCGAATAAATTGGAGCAATAAACACATGATCGCTTAACTCCAGTACTTTCGCGAAATCGTCGAAAAAATTCTTCAGCCTTGTGTGACGATGCGGTTGCATTACGGCGTATATTTTCCCGCGACACGAATGTTGGGCAGCCTTGAGGACTGCAGCTATTTCCACCGGATGGTGGGCATAATCGTCGATTATTTCCGCTCCGTTGATGTTGGCGACTTTTGTGAATCTTCTTTTCACACCCATAAACGATCCGAGAGCCGCTCGCATATCTTCCTGAGATATGTTCAACTCCAAAGCAACAGCGACGGCAGCCAGTGCATTTTGCACGTTGTGCATGCCAAACATGGGAAGAAAGAATTTTTCTTCAAATCCGGCGCAGACAATGGGGAATTTTTTTCGAATATCGCTGGAAAATAGCAAATTGAACTCTGCTCCTTTGTCGGAAAGAACCACATTCTCGCAGGAAATATCCGCATCGCTGGACAGCCCGTATGTAATTACTTGCCGATCCAGCATCTCGTCGGCTATCTTTCTCACCTCAGGATGATCAGCGCACAGAATTGCTGCTCCGTAGAATGGAATACCCTCCACAAATTGCTTAAAGAGCGATCTCAACTCCGAAAAATCTCTAAAATTATCGATGTGATCAAAGTTGATGTTGGTAACGACCGCAATTGTAGACGTTAACCTTGTGAAAGAGCCGTCTGATTCGTCCGCTTCCACCACAATCCAATCTCCGGCGCCAAGACGAGCGTTGCTATTATAGGCATTTACAACGCCGCCGTTTATGACGGTGGGATCTAGATTCGCCTGCTCCAAAAGTGCGCCAATCAACGATGTGGTTGTGGTTTTTCCGTGCGTTCCGGCAACGGCGATGGAACTTTTCATTTTCATGAGCTCTGCCAGCATTTCCGCTCTTTTTACCACCGGTATTTTCAGGCGGCGCGCCTCAAGAATTTCTGGATTGTCTCGCGCAACGGCCGAAGACGCGACAACAACTGACGCGCTGCAAACATTCGAAGCATTATGGCCAATAGATATCTCGGCTCCCTTTCGAGAAAGTCTGGTCGTTAAAGCATTTCCATTTAAATCGCTGCCGCTGACTCTATATCCAAGATTAATGAGGATATCTGCGATACCGCTCATGCCGATTCCGCCGATTCCCACAAAATGAATAACTCCTCTATTAACAGGAAAATTTTTCACAGCAATTCCTCATCATCCCGAATACGTTTTTTCTATCAACTTTACAAAATCGTCGACCGCTCTGCCCGCGGAGCTCCTCATCATATTGTAGGCGGCGGATTTTAGCAATTCCCTATTTTGTAAAACCTCCATAATTATTTCGGCCAATTCCGAAGCAATTCCTTCTTTTTCCTCCAGAACCCAGGCCGCCTTTTTGCCTTGATAATAGACCGCATTATGGAGCTGGTGATCCTTGGAAGAATTGGGATATGGGATCAAAATGGCCGGACGACCGGTCGTCGCCAGTTCAGAAAGCGTTGAAGCTCCTGATCTACAGATCACCAGCTGCGCCGTTGCCATAACTTCGGCAACATTTTGTATGAATTCCTTCAAAGTCGATTTTATTCCTATATTTTCGTAGAGATTACGCAATTCTTCAATGTTTCCTTTGCCCGTCTGCTGAGTGATTTCGATGCTCTTGCGTTCCCGCTCGTCGATCAAAGACAAAGCTTCTGGAATTATCTTGGTAAAGGAGGCCGCTCCCTGACTTCCTCCCAAAACAAGAATATTTATATTGCCTTCGCACTCGTAGGGGCGACCGCATCTGCTAAATTCCTCCCGCACTGGAGCCGCAATTTCTATCCATTCGCCTCCCAGCTCGAACGTGGACAATTTTAAATCCGCGAATTTTTCCAAAAACTTGTTTGCTCTGCCGATGATGGCGTTTTGCTCGTAGATTATCACCCTACTGCCAAGAATTTTTCCCACCAGCGGAGGGATAACGGTGAGTATGCCGCCAAAACCTACAATGACGTCTGGGCTTTCTTTACGCCACAATCGAAAAAATTTTAAAAATGTATGGGCGAAATCCAGCATTATGGCCAGTATTTTTCTGTACGAAAAACGAACCGTATTCAGTACGATTTTTGGAGAAATGTCTGCGCAGAAAACTTCGCCGCGACCATCCGTTACCATGGTTACGCCGTGCCCTTTTTTGCGAACGGCCGTGAACAATGCGCAAGCCGGAAACATGTGGCCGCCAGTTCCGCCGGAGCATATGACTATTTTCAACGATTCCTCCTCGGCGATTCAATGACAATCAAGAAACTGTGCTCGCTAACACACGAATGAAAAATATACAGGCAAAAACTGGATATTTCCATCAGTTTGTTGTATAGTGAATCCGTCGTTATTGTTGACGACTACGATGATAAACATCGAGATTAATAGATGATGTGGACTCGGGGGCAGAGCCCGACGCCTCCACGGTAGCGTTTTATGGGGGCGAATAGATTCGACGCGCATTGAAAAGCTCGGTTTTCGTCCGGAGTGGTTTCCGTTATAGAACCAAAAACTATAAATGCGAACGATAATTCTATCGCATGCAACTCTAACGAGCCTATGCTGGGAACAGCAGCCGCTTAGTTGAGTAGACGCGGTCTGGGGAAGCCGGGCAACAGAACTTCCCCGCATCTTGGTACGCCGAAAAACATCGTTTGGCCTTTTTGCTTGCTGGTTCAGTGAGATCGGCGAATCTGGAGTCTGGCATTTGGCCAATGGATCCATAGCTCTACTATGTCCGGAGGAATCGGCAAAAGAAATCTTTCTTCCACCGGCGGAATTTGCGGCAATTCACGCGGACGCGCTTTCTTATTGCAAGAGCAGCCTCCGCCGTTGCCATTTTTTCTCACGAAGCTGTGAGCAAGCGCCACAAAATCCGGATAAGCCCTTCCGGGTGAACTGAAACTTCCGGCTGCTTTTGTTGCTGACGCTTTAGCGACGAATCTACGCGGAATAGCAAGAAGCAAGTTCGGTCGTTCCCTGCTATATCCGTAGCCTATTTTAAATGGTATTCCGATTTTATCGTGCGCAGCATAATAATTCGCCAAATCTATCTGCTTGTTTTTTTGAAAAACTT
>JAISOD010000033.1 GCA_031275895.1 Holosporaceae bacterium
ATAAATATCGCCGGCTTCGCTTTTCGCAATTTTAAATGCGAGATCGACGATTCCAAAGAAGTTAAAATGAATTTATGGGGAGACGATTTTGAGATTATTTCAGATTTAAAAATCGGCGATCAAATATTTGTACAAAATATGGAACTTTTTAGCGAAAAAGGCTGGGTTAAATCTTCCTGTCCGTTTTTGTTGGCAAAAAATTTGGATTGTTCTCTAAATTTCAATTTTCATAAAATGGATTTTTGGAATAAAATCATTCCGATTTCCGGAAGTGGCAGCGGAAATTTTTCCTATAAAAACAAAGAAATAACTTCCAAAGGAGAATTCAAAAAGTTAAATTTTGGGGGCCATGAATTGTGCGGCGTAAAGTACGACCTTAGTCCGCAAAAGAACAGAATAACACTGGAAAGCGCTAAAATATTTAACATAAATTTCGATAAATTAGAGTTGAATTCATCCAAAGGAAAATTAGCCTTATCTGGAAAAGTAAACGATGTATATTCTTTGGACGCCCATGGTGATGTTTTCGGTTTTTTCGATAAAATATCCCTGGAAAAATGCAGTATCGCGTCTTCCCAAAACGAAATTGCGTTAACAGCCTGTCTTTTAGATTTTATGGCTAAAAATTATAAAGTAGATTGCCGATTCTCAGAAAACAAATCCCAAAAAGTCAGTCTTATAAATTTTTCATCCAATTCGCAGATAGTCAATTTTGCTTTTCAATCGGTTCCCATCGGCAGTTTCGCTAAATTTTTTAATCGCTGGGGGCCCAATGGCGAGCTGAGCGGAAGTCTAAAATTAAACGCTGAAAATGGGGTTTTCATTGGTTCAGGAGATTTGCTTCTGTCCAGTTTGATGGCGGGAAGGAATTTACTAAAAATTAGCGCAAAAATGTCCGGAGACGGCGCAAAAATTTTGGCGAGTTTAAAAAACCGCAACGACGAGATAGCCGCCGACGTTTTTCTTCCTGTTATTTTCACTGCTTCCGGCCCAGTTATAGGAAATACTTCTCATCGCTTCATTTGCCACGTTCGCGGAAACGCTCAACTGGAACGATTGCTGGAACTTCCGGATAATGCGGACGTACGCGGCGCCTTCAATTGCGATTTTCAACTGAGCGGCAGTCTGGCGAATCCGTACGTCAGCGGCAAAGCCCAACTGAGCAAGGCTCGCATTGCCATAGGAGATGTTTTACTTAAGAATGGGAATATTTCTCTGGCCGCCAATGGGAAAAACATTCAGGTTCTATCTGCAGAATTCATTGATGTCAACAAAAAAAAACTATTCATTAGCGGAGACGGAGTTCCATTTTTTACGGGAATTGTTCCAAACATAAAGACAGATCTTCAACTGAAATTCGAAAATTTTATGCTTTTTGATTCAGATAATATGCAGATAACTGTTCAAGGCGACGGCGCAATTACCGGTCCCATCGACAACATGCTCATTAGCGGGACAGTAAGAATTCCCAAATGCGAATTACGTTATTTCGAATTGCCCGACGTCGCAAAAGATAGAGATATTATCGTTGTAAACGATCCGTTCCTTTATAATCCACAGAAAAGGAATTCGCCGGAAAAGGATTTTTTCACCTACAATGTGCGCATGAATTGCCCGCGCATAAATTTTTCTGGCAATATATTTGAGATGATTCTTTCTTCCAATGATTTGCTGCTATCGTCCCATCAAGATCAGGCCACGTTGATTGGCGCGCTAAAATTGTCCGAAGGAAGGTTGGATCTATTCGGCAAGCGTATGCCCTTTACCAAAGGATGGGCTACTTTTCGTAAGGAATTCCCATTTGAACCGGAGGCTTTTTTTTCTTGCAAAAGAAATTTTGGAGACATAAGCGTTTCTCTGGATATCAAGAGCGTTCCGGAGCGCGGCGCTTATCTGAACCTATACTCGAATCCCAGCTACACGAAGGATGTGATCCTGGCAAAAATGATCTTTGGGAAGGAGTTAAAATATCTTTCCATAGGGGAGGTGGCGCAGCTTGCAAACGCCGTCGCTAGCCTAAAACAACGCGGCTATATTTTTTCACTACTGAATACTTTTCAAAATGTCGGAATTGTGGACAACATATCGTTTAGCAGCGGAGAGAATCACTCCAGTCCGCTATATTCCGATAGTCAGAACTCGGGCAGCAGCCAGCGCAGAGTTAACATGAGCGCCGGAAAGTACATTCATGACAACATATATTTGAGCGTCAACAAGAAAGAAGATGGAGCATCCTTCGACGTCGATTTTTCGATTACGCCACGCGTATCCATCAAGGCCAACACCAACGGAGAAGCCGGCGTCAGTTGGAAATACCGCTATTAAGGACGCAATTTATTAGCTATAGAGAAATTCTTTTCTCAAATATGGGTATCAGCGCGAAAAGATAGTATTTTTCTATGGTTTCCCATTGATATATTTTCATGAATGGAACGCCCAGGAATTTATAGGTAATCTTCCTTCTAATGTAGTGATTTTCTTCGCAATTTATATGATGTTGTTGTGAAAATTTTATGAAATCTTCACGCGCAGCCAGCAGATCGCGCTGTTTTTTGTCTCCCATGTTGCGGGTAGTCGATTTATAGTTTACCCAGTAGAAGTAAAGCGTATCCGGAACAGTTACCAATGTTTTCAAATGATAGAGAGCGCGAATAGTGAAAGCAATGTCTTCAAAAAAAACGCCTTCCGGAAAACGCAATCTGTGTTTTTCAATTTCCGATCGCCTGTAGATTTTATTGTACACATAGCATTTTCGCGGAGTCTCGGTTATCCTATATTTCTCCAACGTCAAAGAATAGACTTCCTCTTTCGGCAAAACAAGTTTTACCTTGGTTTTGGAGGATTGATATTTGCGTATAATTCCGCAGCAGGCTATCTCTGCTCTATGTTTTTTGGCGGCTAGATATAGCTTTTCGAAATAATCCAGCTCTATCCAATCATCGGCGTCTACAAATCCAAGATACTCGCCGCTAGCGGCATTCATGCCGACGTTGCGCGCAGCCCCCTGCCCAAGATTCTCCTGATGCAGAACAGTAATACGGCTGTCCTTGGTCGAATATTTCTCTAAAATTTCACAGGAACCATCCGTCGATCCGTCGTTCACGCAAATGATCTCGATATTTTCCAAAGTTTGATTCACCAGGCTATCTAAACAACGGGGTAAGAGCTCCGCCGCGTTGTAAACCGGAACGACTACCGATACTTTGGGACGCATGACAACTTTGCTTTAAAATTTACCGTTTATCGACTACTCTTCATCATCCAAATATTTTTCCGATGAACAGTAAGCCGGTCTGCTACAAAGGATATCACCACCTCGTCGCCGACTTTTTGGGCCTCCTTCAACGCTTTCGCTAATGTTTTTTCCATAATTATATGATCATTTATCAGATCATCGAGCATCTTTTCAGCGCTGAGTTTTGCGTTTCCATCCTTTATGTTCGTAAGTTTCATGAAATCTGAAAATGTGCCTATGGTTTTGCTGTTCAGAGCGCGTATGAGCTCGGCAACGGTATCAACCGCCTCGGCTAAGTCCTTATAGTGCTTTTCAAATGTTTCATGCAACTCTTTGAATCTCGTTCCTTCAACATTCCAATGATAGTTTTGCGTCTTTAAATACAAGGCGTAGCAATCAGCAAGAACAACCTCTAACGACTTTACTAAATTATCCATTTTTACCTCCACACACATGTTGGATTTATGATGACATAAAATTCACCAAAAAGATATATGCTCGCTTTTGTAAATTTGCAATGCAGCGTAGTTTTGCTATACTCCGCCGCGTTTTATTGTCGGAAGGAAAGCGTTGATGAAGTGCGTATTCCATGGTTTTATGAATAATTTTCTTTATGACCTATGCGCTAAAGGACCGGCGTCCAATGACGGACTCCACGGCGTGACAGTTTTTGTTTTGGCATGTTTCATTGGTTATTATCTGGTCTGGAACGTAACTCCTGCGCTGCATGCTCCGCTTATCTCGGTAACAAACGCGATTTCCAGCGTAATTATAGTCGGAGCAATTTTTGCGGCGGTTCAATCTTTTTACGCACATGCAAGGATTTTCGGATTTGTGGCCGTAGCGCTGACCGCAGTAAACATTTTCGGAGGGTTTACAATAACTCATCGAATGTTGAGTATGTTTCGCAGAAATAAATAGTCGTCCATGATAGTAAACTCTCTTTATCTAATAGCCGCAATCTGTTTCATATTTTCCCTGAGAGGATTATCGAAAGCCGAGAGCGCGCGTAAGGGCAATTTGTACGGAATTTTCGGTATGGCTACGGCCTGCGTTGCTGCGTATTTTGCTGCAAGTACAACGGATTTTTGGTTTATCTTGGCTGCAATTGTCGTGGGTGGAGTAATTGGCGTTTTTATCGCTAGAGTCGTATCCATGACGGCTCTTCCCCAAATGGTCGCAGGGTTCCATAGCCTAGTTGGATTGGCTGCAATGCTTATTTCGTTTTCCGCTTGTTTTGCTCCGGAACTATTTCGAACTTCCACATCGTCCGGAATAAAAATTATGAGCCTATTGGAAATGGGACTTGGATCCACCATCGGAGCTATCACTTTTCTTGGTTCGATCGTTGCTTTCCTAAAATTACAGGGAATATATAATGGCAACCATGTTCCGTTATCTCTGAATGCGTTACTCGCCTCCTCCATCTGTTGTCTCTTGCTTTATTTCATGTTGACGGAAAGCGAGGAAGCCTTCTTACTACTCGCGGCAGTTTCTTTATTGTTTGGAGCGACGCTCATAGCGCCCATCGGCGGCGCAGATATGCCCGTTGTCGTCTCCATGCTAAATTCATATTCCGGATGGGCAACTTCCGGCATTGGTTTTACAATAAACAACGATCTATTGATCATTACAGGAGCGCTGGTGGGCGCCAGCGGAGCGATTCTCAGCTACATAATGTGCAAAGGAATGAATAGATCCCTATGGAATGTGCTTTTTACACAGGGGCAGCTAAAATCCAGCGATGCGTCTACTTTAGGCGAATCGCGTGCCTTCAAAGGCGGCGCGCCAGAAGACGCTGCCTTTATTCTCAAAAATGCAAATTCCGTAATTGTGATTCCCGGATACGGAATGGCAACCTCTAAGGCGCAATACGCCCTTAAAGAACTTGGAGATCTTCTAAAAAAAGACGGCATTAGCGTGAAATACGCCATTCATCCGGTGGCGGGACGCATGCCTGGGCACATGAATGTGCTGTTGGCCGAAGCCGATGTGCCCTACGACGACGTTTTTGAATTGGAGGAGATTAACAGAGATTTTGCCTCCTGCGATGTTGTTTACATAGTAGGCGCAAACGACGTCGTTAACCCAGCGGCAAAAAATGATCCATCCTGCTCCATATACGGAATGCCAATCCTGGAAGCGGAAAAAGCGAAGATCATACTGTTTTTAAAAAGATCCATGGGAACCGGATATGCCGGAATTGATAACGAGCTATTCTACGCGCCAAATACCATGATGCTGCTGGGAGACGCTAAAAAAACGACGGAAGATATCATTAAAGCCATGCGCGAATAGGCATACTTCTATTTTCCTCTGGACTTTTGGCGGCAATGTTGCTAAAAACGTCAAATCTATAGCGCGGAGGCTTTTGTGGCTTTGAAAATTCGTTTGGCTCGCGGCGGAGCAAAGAAGCATCCTTTTCACAGAATAGTTGTGACTGATTCTCGGAATCCAAGGGATGGAGCGTTTTTGGAGCGACTCGGATCCTACGATCCGTTTTTGCCTTCGGACGATCCTAAGCGCGTAATTGCCGACTCTGAGAGAATAAAATATTGGTTTTCTGTTGGAGCGAAGGCTTCCGACCGAGTTACATTGCTGTTGAGTAGACTAGGCTTGTGCGCCAAAGCAATTGTTGCAGACAC
>JAISOD010000027.1 GCA_031275895.1 Holosporaceae bacterium
TTGAAAAATATCGTTCGGAATGTTATATTCCACCATGCTGTATAAACCCTTTCTACTTGAAACTTGAAGAGTTATACAGCTTTTCCAAATAAATTAAAATTTCCTAACGAGACCTATTATATTTCACTCTGACAATGCCGTGCTCATTGTTCAAGTTGCTGGTTGCCGTATTCCATTCGTAGGCAAGCGATTGATCGTTGTAGTTGCCAGCGCTTGCAAAGCTCTGGTAAACAAACTTCACGTTAGGCAGGCGCGACGGTAATTGGTTGTTGTCATCGCCTATTTTCCTGTTTGCTTCAGCGACTCGCTCTGCGATAGCACTGATTGTTCCTTCGATGGAGTCTAGCCCTTTTTTTGTCAGCAGGGCTGTTATAAGATGACGCACGGTATTTTCCTGACAGTTGGGAAAGGTTTCTCTCTTAGAGCTTTTGATAGTATCGAATACAGTATTTAAGCCATCTAGATTATTCATTTTCTCAATATCTTCTGGCGCCAGCAGAAAAATATTACTGTCTTGGCACGGAGAGTCATAGCTGCACCATTCGGATAAGCGAGAAAGTTTTGCGATTTCTTGCGCTACGGCAATTATTTTTGTTTTTTCTGTTTGGGCATATTCTGCGGCAGATTGTGCGATATAACCAGGCGAGAATAGCTTATTTCTGGCCGCAATGTATTCATTCATAAAAGCCTCCAGCTTTCCCGCCGGCAGCGCCTTGCATACCAGGGCCCAAATGATGAATTCAACCGTATTTTTTGAGTAGCCGTATTTTTTTTCGTCATTTATGGCATTCAATACGTCAATATTCTGAATCCCCTTGGAGTAGGAAGGGCCGAGCAAGTCGATAGACTTAGTCATTAGACCAGCAGCTATATCTTTTACTATTATTTCTGTTCCTCCTGCTGCGACGTGTTCTGATAATTTTCGCCACTCACTGTTATTTCGACATACGTTGGCAATATTTATTGACAATATGGGTTCGTCTTCATTTGCATCGCTTTTCAGCAACGCATCCCCTTGGGACGATGCGGAACCGCTTTTGTTTTTCTTAGACGACTTCTGGCCAAACACTTTCTTCATCAGCGTACCTGCGTCATTGGAAAGAGCCGCCTCCTGCACTCGCCGATATAATTCGCATCTCAGAAGCAAATTTATTAACCTAGTGAAGTCGGGAACATTGGCACTTAGCTCATATTCTCCACCAATTTTAAGCTCGCCGGCATTGGACGGGAAGAGTGTTATGTTGAGTCTCATAACGTCATCTTGTCCTTTGTCATTCTTATATTGTCTTCTGCCGCCTTGACCATCATAGTTTTGCCTGACATTGCCGTCAAGTCTTAAATTCTGCAGGAAACCGCTGCTAATGAACAATGTTCCCCACAATGGCGAGCATTGGATAGGTAGCACTATATTTCCTTCTCTCGATCCGTAAAAATAAAACTCTCCGTTGGGAAAAAACTCCGAAGGGCCTATTTCTGCCTTGACAATGCCGCCGCAAAACAGCAACAGAACGATCTTGAGCATGTTTTTCATATGGACTCCTATAAAATTTTCCAATTCGAAAAGGAGTATATAACATTTTTCTTAAAGAAAAGTAAAGATATTATTTTTTTTTAATATTTTGTAATTATTTTTTTACGAGAAGATGCATTTTGCGACGCTTGGCACAACCTGGGCGAGTATAACAGTAAAAAATACTCCAAAAATTGGAAAAATATGAAACCAATTGCCTACCATAGACTTGTGAATCTATAGGCTTTATTTCCAGCGCAGGTGGTATACCTCCTGTTGGCCGAAGCTTTTGGCTAGAGAAATTACCCCCACGTATTCGGTGGAGTATCTTTCGTAGTATTTCAGACCTTTTTGCGCGTACTCGTTACATTCGTCGCTGGTTTCTCCGTGAAGAAGCGAGACAAACTGCTGCGTCGCGTAAACCTGGCCCACAGCAGTCACCGGTTCCAGCCTTGCGGCGCGATTTATGTGACCTCCATAGAAATTCATTTTCTTTATGAACGGATCTTGGGCGACAAACACAGGTCCAGAATGCAAGGATATTCTCGCCCTTATGGGGAACGGAAATTCCGGATATTTTTTACCCAGATTTTCCACTATATCGCAGTATTTCAGTCCAAAATCTGCTATTTTGATGGCGCTATCCGCTACGGCAAAAATGGCGTCCCCCCATGTGTTAAGCGATTCCAATGGAACGCCTATTTTTTCTATGGCAGCGTTCAATTTTTCGAGAAAATCCAAAAATGACGCGATGTGCTCGTCCTGTAGTTTGCTGTAGCCGGATAAATCGGAAAACATCATGGATCTAATAACTCGATCCGGCGATTTTGATATGTGAGGATCAAACGACAGCGTATTTTTCTGGGGCTGAACCAGCGCAGTCTCTATTTTTTCCACCGTTCCGCTATTCTCGCCGAGCTCGTCGAGATCTATCAGATGCAGAGTACTTATGTTCGTCCAGCGATCTATGAAATCAGCTGGACCGCCGGGGATAGGATCCGTTCTTGAATGCCAAACGGCCATTAGATGCGGATCCGTAGTCAAAAATTTTCCGCGTATTACGGCGCTGCCATGCATGACGTGATTCGAAAATCTGTAAAGCATGTCGTGTCCCAGATAACGATCCTCGCTGGCAAAGTTTACGGAATGAGCGCCGGCTAAAATTTTTTCGAATCTTTTTTCCCAACGGGGACCTGCGTGCCTCACATTGGTCTCCACAAAATCCGAAATGGCAAATGGAAGTATGATGTTTATTTCTCCTCCGATGCTCTGAAGAGCTTCAACAAATATTATGTCGGCTCCGCAGGCAGCCGAACTATAGCCTATTTTGGCATTGATGCTCTGGAGTTTTTCGGCGATCGTTCGTTTTACGTCGCTCTCCAATTCTTGCGGGAACAAAGATACCTGAAAACTAGGATGATCAATGGCGTGACCCGTAAATACGACTATGGTTGGAGGCACTAGAATATCCAACGACGCATTGGGAACCTTGAAACCTGCTTCGCGAAGAAAGTACAATTGTTGCCTTGCGGTTACGACGGAAATATAATTTTCATTATCGCTCTGCTTCATGGCTTCTTCGTAAAGTTTGCAGGCATCGTCTTCTCGACCGATCAACAACTGAGCTTCCGCCAGATCTATGAGTTCGCTGAAAGAGGCTTCCAAACCAAACGGCGGAAGCAGTTTTAATACGTCGCTGGAAAGTTGCTTGGCCAAGGTATCTTCACCGGTGAGCCAGGATAACCACGCCGCATTCATGCCGGTGCTGGTTTTTTGCTTAATTTTGAAGGAAGCTAAATACAATTCTCTTGATATTTCCAGATCCCTGCAATGGTGCGAATACTTCCAGGATTCCTTGAATATGTGCCCGATATTGGCCATGGCGTCGGCGTTTCTGCTCGCTAAAAACTTACTGGCACGCAGATCTTCAATGGTAATCATCATCTCGTCGGTGGATTCGTCCTTCTGGGGGATGGTTCCCAGGATCTGATATATGAGTTTTCTGGATTCTTCAACGGCTCCTGTTTTTAGCAATACCAGAGAATAGGCTTGGGCAAGCATTATGTTATTCGGATGTTTCTGGAATGCCTTTTTGGCTATCACATGGGCTTTAAACATATGACCGGTGGCGATCAAATCCATAATTTTAGTTTCTATTCCCACAGAGTCTGAGCTTGTAATTTCATTGCCATCGTCGTCCAGTTCTTCCTCGTCTGAGATATCGTCCTGAATGGGCGGCATTTTCTTTGCTTCTTCCGCCAGTTTTTCTTCACTTTTGGACGACTGCATATCGCTTTCCTTTTTATTTTTTATTTCTTTTGTCATCGGTTACCTCGTTTTGGCGTTATATTTTTATAATAATCAAAATAAATTAACTTTTGGTAAAAGTT
>JAISOD010000080.1 GCA_031275895.1 Holosporaceae bacterium
ACACGCAAAAATGCTTGTTTTTCCGGCGATAATCTTATCGCATCTACCGTGTTAGTTTTCATCCGTCTAACATAACATGCCCTATCAGATATTGCAAGATATTTTTAGAAGATCAATATGCACATTGCACATTGGTGTTGCCTCTGTTTAACAGCATTTATCATTGTGAGCTGAAACGCTAAAACTATTGCAGTTCAAGAATTTTAACGAATAGCACCATTGTGCATCTAAAGATTTTTTTTTGAACAGTTCCTTAGCCATCACATATGACAAATTTCACGGAGGATGGAATGATCAAATCAGTCCAGTCCGAGTGTAAAGTTTAAAATCTTCAAGTTATTTTTCCTAGACTCCTTAGATAGCCTATTGATACACTTATAATTTTCTGGGGATTTACGTTCGCATCTGACCCCCATTCTGGGCGGGAACTACGACGAGTATTCAGAAGATGTTTTTTCAGGATTCTCCCTGAAGAAGGATTTCAGTGGGTCGAGCGTCGCGATAAAAGAAAAAAATCTTTATATGCACAATGCTGCTATCGGTGCAAAACGGTCAAACGCAAAGATTAAGGGCTCCACATTTAAATTGGTAAATGCTAATAAATACAAGAAACAACATTGTGCTTATAAAGATTTAAAGAAAATAATAAAAATCGGCGACAACTCACTTAGAGGCCGGTTCACGAAAAGCGCGGAAGCCGCCCTACACTCCTTCGCGTTTGATCCCCGAAGGGACGCAAGGGGGCATCCTTTCTGTGAAGCGGCCTCGGTGGCGTCACGAATCCACCTCCGTTTTGGTATAATGAGGGCCGTCACCTATTTGATTTCGACGCAAAGGACTGAGGCCATTGGCGCCACAGAAAAGAATACCGGAGGATCGTGCAAAATCTTTAAAAAATCCGAAAACATCTGAAATAGCAACATCTAAAGCGCTGCTGCACCTTAAAAACGACGTGATTTTCAAGATGGTCTTCGGCGACGAGAGAAATAAGCACATTCTAAAGGCGTTTCTTCTTGCCGTGCTCGACCTGCCGGAGGAAGAGTACAACGTTCTGGAAATCTTGAACTCCAGCCTGCGGATCCACCGTCCCGACGAAACCAACGAAAAGCTCGGCGTCCTCGACGTGCATATCAGAACGAAAGCAGGCAGGCATATCGACGTGGAAGTCCAGGTGGCCCGCACTCCTTTCTTCAAGGAGAGAATAACCGGGTATGCGGGTAAGATGCTTGGCGTTCAGCTTTTTGCCGGCAATGAATACATCGAGATGAAGAAAGTCGTGACCATCGTGATCCTCGACTATAACCTCATCAAGGACAGCGACAGCTTTCACAACAAATATATGCTTTACGACGCCGAGACGAAATCGCTGTTTACGGATATCCCGGAAATCCATACGCTGGAAATGCGAAAATTCCCGAAAGAGGATTTAGAAGGCATGGCCGGTATGGATGAAAAGACAAGGCAACAGCTTTTATGGCTGAAATTCATCAGGCCCGAAGACGAGGAGGAGATCAAGGCGCTGGCGTCAAAAATGCCCGAACTCCAGGAAACCTATAGTGTGCTGAAAAAACTTTCTGAGAACGAAGAAGTGAGGCTCCTGTACGCATCCCGCGAAAAGGCCATTTATGACGAGCAGGCACGGTTGTACGGGGCAAGAAAAGAAGGAGAAGCTATTGGAGAATCCAGAGGAGAGGCAAGAGGAGTTACCATAGGACAGGCCAGAGGGGAACGCAAAAGAGCGTTTGAAACGGCGCGGAATTTGTTGGAAATGAATTTGGCATCAATCAGATTGCGCGAGCTACCGGGCTCACGGAGAAAGAAGTTCGAGATCTGCGAAATCCTATCGTTGCTCGGAAGCGGGGAAGACCCCGAAAAAATCCAGTTCCCGTGTGATCCCGATGAACAGACGCCCAGGTCAGAGCACTGGCTGGCGGCGTCACTTATAGCGGGTTGCATAATCGCGGACAATAAAACAGAGTCTAAGCGCTCATGTTCAGTGAGAAAACCTTGAGCAAAAAGAGCCAACGGCTCGAGTCCAGCCTTCGGCGAGAAAAGTCCCGCTCTTCAATGTTTCATATCCCGTCGTCAGGGGGCGATAAGACAAACATCACTCGCCCGCAAATTCGAGGACCCCACTCCGCGGAAAGTTCCTCGTAAGTGACGTGGATTTTATGCCCGCTGGACGAGATCAGGTCTTTTCCATCTGGCGTGTCGTATACTTTCTTGATGCTGCCCCGCTCGTCATAAACCACCATCGCCACACAGCCCGAAAATACCCTTTCCGTAAGATTACCCATTGCAGACGCGGCGCAGCAGTCAAATTATTTAGCTTTCTCAAGGATTTGGCCCATGTTCTTCAGGCGGATTTGAACGTTAGAACGTTTGGTGCTCCCGGATTTGCAGGCAATTATGTATTCCTTGTCACCAGGTAGTACGGCGAAGAAATCATCAAGTAAAATACAAAAATCTTCAGCCGAGATGCCCTGTAGTATTGCGGCTTGTGCTGTGTAAAGCACGATCGGCAGGTGTACCTTTTTTAGATACTGCCGTTTTCCTGAAATGGCTTCATCAAGGTAATCCATAACCTGAGTGATATCGTTTTCTCCGATAATCGCTTCCCCGTTCTTGATGTCATCGCAGAAGCTCATGATCTCCGAGCCAGAAAAACCGGCTTTGGGACGCTGGCAAAGAATCATGTATTGGAGTAAAATTTGCAGATCGTAGTGTTTTCTGCGCGCTGGTTCTGAGAGCTTTATTTTGTTCTGCATGAAGCTGTGGTTGCAAAGTTCCTCGAGCACGTTCATGGCCTTTTCACCCAACATGACTAAAGATAAATCCATCTTTGTCAGGCTGACCGCCTGATTCCTCATGAAGAATACCGTGGCGCGTTCCTCGGTATCCAGAGCACGCAGAATGGCAATTGACAGTTCGTATTCCAAAATACGATTGCGCATCTCCTCTGGCAAGGATAAAAAAGTCGCTCCCACCAATGGAATACCATCGATCTCTTTGACTCGTATTTTATCTGACAACGCGAACCCGCCCTCCACAAAAGAACAGAGTGTCAGCGTTCGCTGTTTCCCGTCAAGTACGTTGTGACTCTCGCCTTCCGCCTCCTCGAAAAGTAAACTTTCCACAGGTATATCCCAAAGTATTGAGACTATGAGATTGCTCTTTTTTTCGTGATCCCAAACTTCCTTGCGCTGAATTGAGATGTTCTTGTTGAACAATCCATCTGCGTCCTGGCGTTTGAGCCAGCTCACCGTGTGCTTTTCGAGGTTCGATTTGATAGGCATAAATCGCGATCGCTCCTTACCTGTCAGATTTTATTATTATGGCAGGAAAAAGATAATTTTTCAAGTGGAAATTTTTATCCCCCCAAACCTTCTATT
The DNA here is from genome assembly GCA_031275895.1 of Holosporaceae bacterium. GTDB lineage: Bacteria > Pseudomonadota > Alphaproteobacteria > UBA3830 > UBA3830 > JAIRZM01. The sequence continues at coordinate 3,393 of JAISOD010000080.1, forward strand.
GAAAAATCATGATCCAGCACTTTTCTTGGATCCTTTCCTCTACGATATTCCTGCCTGCTGTTCTTAAAGTTACCGATGTTCTCTTTCTTCTTTGTGTCAACAGAAATAACTGGGGCTTTTCTATTAAGAAACTGTTTTACTTTTGCATTTATATACTCAAATTGGACGTTTCTGTCTGGATGGTCTTTCTCTAATTGCAACATCTTCTGATTGCTCTGTTTGCTGTAACCTAAATCCTCCAGTATAGACCCGGCAGTGTTATACGCAACAGCGATTCCATAAATATCTTTCAGCGTTGCTTGTATTTTTCGTAGGCTCTCGGTAGTCCAAGACAATGGATTCTCAGGGTTGCCATATGTTGCTCCATCGACAATTTCCAGTACCTTTTCTTGAATCTCTGGATATTTTTCTTCAGCTAATTTTCTACCGCCGCCGCTTCTGCGGACGCTATCTTTTTTAAGCATCTGATCTGTGATGATTTCTTTTTTCCCTGCAATAATCGTTGTCCTCGAAACACCGCTTATTTCATTGATGAGTTTAACGCCGCCATGCCCGCATGTAATCGCTTCACTGGCTAAAAATATGCGCCTTTGCTTCTCGTCCAACATTGGCAGCATTCTCTTTATATGCTCGGAATACGCTTCGTTTTTTGTAACATTCTTCATAATTGCTGCACCTCATAATACTTGATGCCACAATTCTAGCATTAAATTAAAAAAAATTCAAATTATTTTTGACAATTATTTTTGAACAGTTCCTAAAGACGATTTCCGGCTTGACACACTCCGATATGAAGAAATTGATTGATGATGACAACATTCAACTTTC
>JAISOD010000045.1 GCA_031275895.1 Holosporaceae bacterium
GTCCCAGCGCAACGGACCTAATGAACTGGGCCAACGTACAATGAACCTCTTCCCCATGTCAAGTATTTTTTTTGAAAAAAATTCATAAACTGCTTAGCGCCTGCAGCCGAGCTATTGTACGGCTAAAACGACTTTGATCGGAAAAATATGAATGGAAACGACCGACGCGCACGGTTGCGGGGGGAGGATTTGAACCTCCGACCTTCAGGTTATGAGCCTGATGAGCTACCAGACTGCTCTACCCCGCGATAACCAGCGCTCAGACTATCACCATGATGCGTTGTGTTCAACAGTTTTTTGTGTTAGCGTGGCCACTGGATTTGGCGCGTTATCGGCAAATACATGAGAGCCAATGAACTTTGATGATAGCGAAATTCCGACCCTCATACCGACGAAGGTTGTTGGATCGATAAAAATAAATTACAAAGGCGTAGTCTGCCTTGTGGCTGCGCCTTTGGCTACGTTCGAAACGCCGCTTTGGAATTCGGTCAAACGCGGAGCCCTTGTTTCTCAGAAGACAACTGGCATAGACGTTCGAGTGATGGACGACGTTATGTCTCGATCCGTCATTGTGGAGGCCGAAAACCTGGAAAACGCTTTAATCTGTAAAAATTGGATAGAAGATAATCTGGAGCTCATAAAAAATGTCGTTGAAACGACCAGTAATTTTGCCAAATTGCGCCGAATAACTGCGGAAAACGTTGGAAGGCTGCTTTATATAAGACTGGAGACGACCACTGGTAACGCGTCCGGTCACAATATGGTTACAAACGCGGCCGACGCCGTTCTAGATTTCGTGATAGCCAACTGCGAGAACGTGAAATATGTTTCAATTTCAGGAAATTACTGCACCGATAAAAAAGCGTCGTCCGTAAACGGTATTCTCGGAAGAGGCAAACGCGTTTCCGCAGAGGTTATCGTACCATGCGGCGTTTGCGAATCAATTTTAAAGACTACTCCGGCTAAAATTATCGATCTAAACAACAAAAAGAATTTACTGGGCAGTATTTTAGCCGGCAGCGTTCGAAGCGCAAACGCACACTTTGCCAACGTCGTTTTGGCCGTCTATTTGGCGACTGGACAGGACGCCGCCAATATAATAGAGGCGTCTCAGGGAATTACTTTCGCAGATTTTAATGGAAGAGATTTATACTTTTCGGTAAATATTCCCAACATGATTGTGGGAACCGTTGGAAATGGGAAAAATTTAGATTTTGCCGTGAATAATCTTGAGCTAATGGGATGTAGAGCTTCGGATTCAGGATCTGCGCAAAGACTGGCGGCGGTAATTGGCGCAGCGGTTCTATGCTCGGAATTGTCCCTAATGGCTGCGCAAACAAACAGGGGAGAGTTAACGGCGTCCCACATGAAATTGGAAAGGCGCGTCAAATGAAAGTAGGCATAGACTCCATTGCGTTTTCCACATCGAAATATTTTTTAAAGCTGGAGACGCTGGCCCTTCATCGCAGAGAGGACTACGAAAAGTATTACGTCGGTATCGGCCAGAAGCAGATGTCTGTATTCCCTCCCAATGAGGATATTGTGACCATCGCCGTAGACGCCGCCCAAAAAGCAGTCGCCGAAATAGCAGATAAAAACGACATAGACATGCTGATATTCGCAACTGAATCGTCCTTTGATTTATCGAAATCCGCCGGTATTTATGTGCATCATTTTTTGCAATTAAAGGAAAATTGCCGAGTTTTTGACATAAAACAGGCCTGCTACTCGGCGACTGCGGCGCTGCAATTGTCGAAGTCCTACGTTATGGAGAATCCATCTTCCAGAGTGTTGGTTGTGGCGTCAGATATCGTGAAGTATCAGCCCAATACATCGGGAGAACCGACTCAGGGCGGCGCGGCTGTAGCCATGATCGTGTCAAAAGACCCGAGAATTTTAACTCTGGAGCAATATTCTGGAATTCACACTACGGATGTTATGGATTTTTGGAAGCCAGTCTATAAAAATGAAGCTCTATTTGATAGCAAATTATCGGTCTATAACTATTTAAAATCGTTGAATATAGCCCTTAAGAGATATTTTGACGCTTCTAATTCGAGTATATCTGATCTTGACTGTGTTTGTTACCATGCTCCCTTTGGCAAGATGGCCCGCAAGGCTGATCAACAGACTTTTCGGAATAAATTTCTGGAAAATTCGCTGATTTACGGTAGTCTTATCGGGAATAGTTGCTCTGCTTCAATTTACGTATGTCTACTGTCGTTGCTGGACAATACGCCGGAGGATCTCGATGAAAAGCGAATCGGATTCTTTAGCTACGGTTCCGGCAGCGTTGCGGAATTTTTCTCGGGAATAGTTTCCAGAGGCTATAGGAAAATGTTGTCTCCCGAAAGGAACTTTCAAATGATAGAAAATAGAATGGAAATTTCCTTCGAAGAATATGAACGCTTTTCTAGCGCCGCCAGTATGCCTTCGTTGTCCAAATACCAGAATATCGGTTCCGTGACTTTGGCTAAAATCGAAAACGACAAGAGAGTATACGCTGCTTCATGTTGAGAAGTTGGAAACAGCTTACGCAGCGTGAGAATCGCGGCCAGGCTATATCGAAAAAAGCGCTAAACTTCTTGACGCCATCCGATGTGTTCTTCGATCGACAGGCTTTATCTACTCTTGGTCTTGACTTTTGATGCATTTCGTAGTTGAAGAGGCAAATATCTGACAAAATTTATCGTTAATTAGTAATGAGGAATGGCATAAGCGCGCTTCTGGCTGCCGGTCGTAGTTGATTTTATCTATTGATCTTTCGAGCCTGAAACTGTACAAG
>JAISOD010000085.1 GCA_031275895.1 Holosporaceae bacterium
AAATAAATCTCATAAGAGACAGCAACCTGGATTTGGATTTACTGGAAGAACAAGCCATTAGCGTGCTTGGTTATTCTCATGAAAACGACACGATCGTACTGCTTCCGCGCGGACGCTAATGCGCAAAGTTTAAAACGCGAATCATGGATTAGAAGCATTGAAATAGCATAAGATATTGCTAAAATCAGAATGAATTCCAGTGGAGATTAACCGTGAAAAAAGGTATCGCAGCTCCGTTTTGTTTTGTGAATGACTTTTATAAATCTTGGAAGCGTAAAATCGAGAGGCGTCAAATTTCAAATCAAGGAAAAATTAGAAAAATTATGGCGACAATACTCATTTCTACGTTGGCAACTGGAATTCTCGTCGCGCTGTATTTGCGATTGCCAATGTTCGGTCAACTACCGTATGGAGAACGACTCGCTAGGATCGAGAAATTGCCTAATTATCGTAATGGAAAGTTCCATAATATTCATGAAACTCAGTTAATGATAAAAAATCCAGTCTGGACCGTTCTAAAATTTTTATTTGAAAATGAAGTAAGACGGAAACCCTCAAAGCCGTTGCCAACCTTTAAGACAAACCTTCATAACATCGGTCCAGAAGAAAATACGTTGATTTGGTTTGGTCATTCCTCATATTTCGTACAAATCGATGGCAAGCGCATTCTGGTGGATCCGCTTTTCAGTAGCGTATCGTCTCCGCTGTTCTTTTTTCCAAAAGTTTTTGCTGGAACCGACGTATATCATCCGGAAGATATGCCCGAGATAGATTATCTTATCGTTACGCACGATCATTGGGATCATTTGGATTACAAAACTGTTCTGCAGCTGAAGCCGAAGGTTAAAATGGTGATTTGTCCCATCGGAGTTGGAGCACATTTTGAATATTGGGGATTCAATCGTGAAAAAATCATTGAAATGTACTGGAATGAGAACGTTTCCTTGACTGAAGATATCAAGATCCATTGTCTGCCGGCGCGTCATTTTTCAGGACGAGGCCTTCTTCGCAACAAATCTCTTTGGGCGTCTTTTTTATTGATTTCTAAGGGTTTTAAGATATATATGGGCGGCGACAGCGGTTATGACGCTCACTACGGCGACATAGGAAGAATGTTTGGTCCAATAGACGTCGCGATTTTGGACAGCGGTCAGCACAATGAAAAATGGAGACACGTGCACATGATGACGGACGAAGTAATTAAGGCTTCTCGTGATTTGCGGGCGAAAATACTGCTGCCAGCGCACATCTGCAAGATCTCGTTGGCCTATCATCCATGGGACGAGCCGCTGATAGAGCTGTCGCGCATGATGAAAGAAGAGAAATTTTCCATTGTTACTCCGATCATCGGCGAAAAAGTAAAATTAAAATCGCCGCCTCCAACAGTTTCCAGATGGTGGGAGAACCTTGAATAGGCGGAATGTTACGGTTTTGTTGTTTTGTTGCCCGTTCTAATATATTATCGGCTAATCTTAGATTATGCGAGGAATCATGCCTAAAAAAGAAGAAAAAGAGCAAATTTTGGGAATAGTTACTCAGTACATGAAGGATCTATCATTTGAAAACGTAAACGCCAACTCCAGAAGCGAAGAAGAAAACAATCAGCCGCAGATTGATATGCAGCTGAAGGTAAACGTTGAAAAAGCGAAAGAAAAAGACGTGTACATGGTATCACTGATAACCAACATTCAGGCAAAGGCGCATCAACCGCTGTTCATTTTGGATTTAACTTACACTGGAGAGTTCGTCATTGAGGGCTTTCCTAACGACATGCTCAATCCTATTCTGTATATAGAGTGCCCTCGCTTGCTTTTCCCTTTTGTGCGCAGCATTATTGCCTCCACCGTGAGCGAAGGCGGTTTCCCTCCGCTGTATCTGGATCCAGTCAATTTCGCTAATCTATATCAGCAGCAGAACGAATCACAAAACCAGATATTGCAGTAGACGATGAGCAGAGTTGCCGCACTGGTGGATGGTTCAGGATTTATGTACCGCGCCTACTATGGACTGCCGCAATTAACGAACGATCGCGGACAACCGGTTGGAGCGCTCTATGGTTTTTGCTCCATGCTGATTTCGCTGTTGGATAAGCATGAATCAGATTTATTTTGTATTGCAATGGATAGCGGCAGGCAGACCTTTCGCTCCGAAATTTATGCTGCATATAAGGCCAATCGCAGCGAAACTCCTCCGGATCTAAAACTACAATTTCCGTTGATGAAGGAGGCTTGCATAGCCTTCGGCGCTCACGTTGCTTCGAAGACTGGCTTTGAGGCTGACGATTTGATCGCTACCTATGCAAGAAAATTGTCCGCTAAAGGATACGAAGTGCGCATCATAGCATCCGACAAAGATCTAATGCAGCTCGTGGATGAAAAAATCTCCATGTTCGACCCACTGAGGTCTAAGGTTATTGGAGTTGAGGATGTTAAAGCGAGGTACGGAGTGCTGCCGTCACAAATGATTGCTTTGCAGGCTCTAACAGGAGACTCTACTGATAATATCCCGGGAGTTCAAGGCGTCGGTCCGAAAACTGCCTCAAAATTACTCAATGAATTCAAAACATTGGAAGGAATCTACCAAAATATTGACAAAATTAAGCAGCAAAAGATCAGGGAAAATTTGATTAGGCAAAAAGATGTTCTGGAAACGTCTCTAAAACTAGTTGCGCTGGACAATGATGTTGATATCGACGAAAATTTCGATGATCTGGTTGTTTCTATTGATTATAACAGGACAATTAATTTCTTGAATTTGCACAATTTCAGTTCGTTGATAGGCAGATGGACAAAACTCCGTGAAAAAGTCCGCTAAGTTAAATTAACTTTATTTATGAGAAGCATATGTATATTATTGCGCTTGATTTCTGCTTTGGAGAGAGTAATGTTTCAGGTTAGGATTCATGGAAGAGGCGGACAAGGAGTCGTAACCGCCGCTGAGATGCTGTCCCTAGCCGCTTTCTTCGAAGGAAAATACGCGCAGGCGTTCCCCAGTTTCGGATCCGAAAGAACGGGCGCGCCTGTTGTTGCATTTTGCAGAATTTCAGACAGGGAAATAAGACTCCGCGAGCCAATAATGGAACCGAACGCCGTGATAATACAGGATTGTACCGTTATAGATTCTGCCAACGCATTCCATGGCCTCGTAGAGAAAGGATTTATTCTCGTAAATTCCAATCATGATATAAACCACGGTTTAAAAAATGTGTCACTGAAGTGTATCAGCGCAACGGAAATAGCCCTCGAGCACATAGGGAAACCAATTCCAAACGCAGTTCTTCTGGGAAGTTTTGCAGGACTAACAGGAATTTTGAAAATAGAATCTGTTATTGAGGCGATCAAGACAAAATTTTCAGGAGCAATCGGCGAAAAAAACATTGCCGCAGCGCGCGTCGCCTATGATAGAACGCTGGAGGTGGGCTGATGTTGCGCCAATTGGAAGGATCTCACGCCATTGCTAGATCTGTAGCTCTGTGTCGTCCGAGAGTAGTCTGCGCATATCCAATTAGTCCACAGACTCATATATTGGAGGGATTAGAGGAACTGATTCGAAGCGGAAAATTGCAAAACTGCGAGTATTTGAATGTTGAATCTGAAATGGGCGCGTTGAGCGTAGCCATCGGTGCGGAAGCTGCAGGAGTCAGAAGTTACACGGCTACTTCCAGTCAAGGATTGCTCTATATGATAGAGGCCGTATACAACGCGTCCGGATTGGAATTACCCATTGTTATGACTCTCGGCAATAGGGCGCTTGGATCTCCAATTAATATATGGAACGATCATTCTGACGCCATGTCCGTAAGGGACTCCGGTTGGGTAATGTTTTTCGCGGAAACTAACCAGGAAGCAGCCGATCTGCACATTTTGGCGTTTATGGTAGCGGAGAAAATGCGCTGTCCCGTAATTGTCAACGTAGACGGGTTTATTCTGACACATGCCTACGATCGCGTGGATATTCCTTCCCAAGAAGCTGTTGATGAATTCCTACCGCCATATGCTCCAAATATTAGCCTAGATGTTGACTCTCCGATGGCTGTTGGCACAATGGTTCCGCCTGAGTATTTTATGGAAGTTCGCTGCTTGGCTCACCGAAAGCATGAAGATTCTCTAGCGCTGATAGAACGTGCAGGCAGTACTTTTGAGGAAAAATTCGGAAGAAATTCCGGCGGACTTCTGCGCGGCTATAGTTTGCAGAATGCAGATACGATCGTCGTAGCTATGGGATCTGTCGCCGGAACCATTAAAGACGTTGTGGATGAGCTTAATCATGAGGGAGGAAAATTTGGCGAACTAACTATAGTGTGCTATAGGCCATTTCCGCGAGAAGCCCTGAGAAATTCATTAAAAAATTCTAAGAGAATAATTGTTGTTGAAAAATCTCTGGCCGTCGGCGTCGGCGGAATTTTGTCCCAAGAAATTGAGCTGGCGATGAAAGGATGTAACGTAGAAATAATCTCTGTGATAGCAGGCCTAGGTGGCAGAAATATCACGAAATCAACGCTGAAGGAGCATTTTAGCAAAAAAAATCATGAAAAAATGACATTTTTAGATCTCAGAAACGATATAATTGCCGATCAGTATAGACCAATATGCAGCGCAGCTGTTAAAGCAGAGAAAACATGTCCCATCCAACCATAGGAAATAGGCTTGTAAAAAATGTAACGGTGCAGTCCATGCGCGATAGGCCCAACTGCCTGACCAGCGGTCATAGGGCATGTCAGGGATGCGGAGAAGCGTTGGGCGCCAGATGCGTTCTAGACGCAGCCTACGCAGCCACAGGCGGAAAGATCGCGGTGGTCAATGCGACCGGTTGTCTGGAGGTTTTTTCCTGCGTTTATCCGGAAAATTCCTGGCAAGTACCATGGTTACACTCCTTATTTGGCAATGCTCCAGCAGTTGCTACCGGAGTTGCTGCGGCATTTAAGCAGCAGGGAAAGAGCGATGTTCGCATCATTGCTCAGGGAGGAGACGGAGCTCTGTCGGACATCGGGATGGGCTGTCTATCCGGCATGTTCGAACGCAACGACGACGTTTTATGCGTCTGTTACGACAATCAGGCCTACATGAACACCGGAGTTCAGAGATCTGGAGCGACTCCGGCATTTGCGAGGACGGCAACTACTCTTCCAACCGGCAATTACTTGGGAAACGACGCTCAAACTGGGAAAAATCTTCCTAAAATTGCTATGGCTCATGAAATACCATATGTAGCGACCGCCAGCATAGGTAATATTCACGATCTGGAGGAAAAAGTAACCAAGGCAATCCATATAAGGGGCGCAAAGTACCTACACGTACATGTTCCCTGTCCATTGGGTTGGGGATATTCGCCGTCAGATACGATCAAAATAGCAAGAGCGGCTGTACAGTGCGGCCTATTCCCGTTGTTTGAAATGGAACGCGGAAAAATCATGAAATCAACTCCTATTAAAGACCCCGTAAAAGTAGACGATTATCTAAAAAGTCAGCGAAGGTTTGCTCATTTGTTCGGGAAAAGCGCATCGCCGGAAGCTCTAGCTGCACTACAGGACATAGCCGATAATAATATACGCGACTATGCATTGGCGGAGAATGCGAATGGATAAATCTATGGATAAACCTTTTGCCACAGTCCTTGGTCCTGCTACCAGTCTTAGCAATAAAACCGGCTCCTGGAGAACAATGCGACCTGAATACATAAACATGCTGCCTCCCTGCAACGCGACTTGTCCTGCCGGAGAAAATATTCAGCAATGGCTTTCCTTTGCTCAAGAAGGCAAATTTCGCGAAGCCTGGGACGTTATGGTAAAAGACAACCCATTTCCGGCTATCATGGGGCGCATCTGCTACCACACCTGCGAGAAAGTCTGTAATCGCAATCAATTCGATGGAGCAGTTAACATTAATCTGCTGGAAAGATCAATTGGCGATATCGCCATTGCTAACGGATGGCAATTTAAGCCTGTTCTCGAAACAAAGAAGAAAATTTTGATTATTGGAGGCGGACCAAGCGGACTTTCGGCCGCATATTTTTTGAGAAAATTAGGCTACGGCGTTACAATTTACGAATCCAATATAAAATTGGGCGGCATGATGCGCTACGGCGTTCCTCGCTATCGACTTCCCGGAAATATTATGGATACCGAGATCCGTAGAATTATCGATCTTGGGGTAAATGTCGTATGCGACAGGAGAGTACGCAGCGTTAGGGACGAAATTCGCGGCTTCGACGCTACGTATATTGCCGTCGGCGCATATCGCGCAGCAAAAACATCGGCGGAAATAGCAGACGGCGCCAATGTCATAGATGCAGTAGATTTTTTTCGCAAATTAGAAGACGCGCCATTGGGTCTTCCAAATTTCGGTAAAAAAGTTGTCGTCTACGGAGGCGGAAATACCGCAGTAGACGCTGCAAGAACCGTCCTGCGACTGGGAGCGGAAAGTGTCAAAATAGTATATCGGCGCACCATTAATAATTTATCAGCCCACGATACGGAAATTCACGATGCTCTGTCGGAAGGAATCGAAGTCATGTGTTTGCGCACGATTAGCGCAGTTAATAATGGAAAAGTGCTTCTAAACGTTATGAATTACGATGAAGAAAACGACGTCTTATCAAAAACTGATAAAACCGACTGGCTTCCGGCCGATAGCGTAATTTTTGCCATAGGTCAATCGCTAGACGAAGGTATTCTGAAAGAAATGCCCGAAATTTCCGTCTCAGAACAGGGCGTCATAGAAATCGACAAAAACATGATGACCGGAGCGAAAGGAATTTTTGCCGGAGGGGACGTCATTATGGGAAAGCGAACAGTTACGCATGCCATTGGCGGCGGTAAAAAAGCTGCTAAATGCATAGACGCCTATCTAAGAGGCCAAGAACCAGTCGCAAATGTAAAAAATCAGACTGCCGCCTTCAAGCGATTAAATATGACCTATTTTTCCCATAATCCGCGAATTGACGTTTCTAGACTTGGAGATATTTCTTTCGAAGAAAAGGATATATCTTACTCTGATCTGAAAATAGTCGCTGAAGCGTCCCGTTGTTTTTCATGCGGCAACTGTTTCCACTGTGATAATTGCTATGGCTATTGTCCAGATAACGCCATTAAAAAGCATCAGGACGGTTCGCTGGAGATTAATCTGGACTACTGTAAAGGATGTGGAATTTGCGTTGCCGAATGTCCCTGCGGCGCGATGAAAATGACGCTTGACGAATGATCGCGCTCCGGCTTGAAAAAATATAATCTTAATGTAACAATGGCAACCTGGTTTCTAGTCTTTTAATAAGCGACTTAGCGGGATGCATTCTTTTTTCATATTTGTGACCGGCGGGATTATGTCGTCTCTGGGAAAGGGGATAGCGTCCGCGAGCATCGGAACTCTGTTGCAGGCGCGCGGGTATTCTATCCGCATGAAGAAGCTTGATCCCTATATAAACGTCGATCCAGGCACCATGAGCCCCTATAGGCACGGAGAAGTCTTCGTAATGGAAGACGGTTGCGAGGCTGATTTGGACTTCGGTCACTATGAAAGATTTACAGGTCTTCAGTGTACGGCAAACGATTCTCTGACAACCGGCAAGATTTATGAGAAAGTATTGCTTCAGGAAAGACGCGGAGATTATCTCGGGTCAGACGTGCAAGTAATTCCACATATCACGAATGAAATAAAGAATTTCATAACGGCCGGACACGAATACGTAGACTTCACCATATGCGAGATAGGAGGAACTGTTGGAGATATAGAAGGATTACCATACATAGAGGCCATTAGGCAACTGAAAATAGAGCTTGGATCTGCCAAAGTCGCCTGCGTTCATCTAACATATCTGCCATATATGAAGACGTCTGAGGAATTGAAGACAAAACCAACTCAACATTCTGTAAAATTGCTGCAAAGCATGGGAGTTCAGCCGGACATAATCTTATGTAGGTGTGAAAAGGAAGTGAACTACGACATAAAGGCGAAGCTCTCCATGTTCTGTAACGTAAAAAAAGAGAATGTCGTGGAAGCGCTGGATGCAGAAAATATTTATCTAATTCCACATAGATATCATCTTTCAGGTTTGGATCGGTGCATTTGCGTTCATTTCGGCCTTGAAACAGAGGAACAAGAAAAGCTGGCGGAGATGAAAATCCGTGAAAAGTGGAGCTCGGTCGAGCATGCCATCAGCACGCCGTCTAAAACTGTGAAAATCGCCGTGGTGGGCAAGTATACGAAATTGAAAGACGCATACATTTCTCTGTCTCAAGCCATATGTCACGGCGGAATTGCTCATGACGCTGGAATCGAGATAGATTGGGTGGATGCCACAATGGATCAACGCGACCTAGAAAGTAGGTTGCGCGCTGTTTCCGGCATACTTGTGCCAGGCGGCTTCGACGTCGGCGGCGCCGAAGGTAAAATTGTCGCCATAAAATTTGCACGGGAAAAGAGGATTCCGTTTTTTGGCATATGTTTGGGCTTGCAACTCGCAGTAATTGAATCCTGCCGCAATGTGGGAGGAGCGATAAACGCTACCAGCCGAGAATTTTCGGACGTCGGAGAAATGGTTATAGATTTCATGGATAAATGGAAATTAAACGGAGTGGTGGAAGCCAGAGATCCGTCTGGGGCAAAGGGAGGAACCATGAGATTGGGTAGTTATCTATGCAAAATCTCAATTGGCACTCTTGCGCACAGAATTTATGCTACGACGGAAATAACAGAGCGGCATCGGCATCGTTTTGAGGTTAATATAAAAAAATATAAGGAATTGTTCGACAAAGCAGGCCTTGAATTTTCAGGTATGTCTTCGGATGGCCTTCTGCCGGAAATCGTTGAACGGCATGATCATCCGTTTTTTATCGCTACTCAGGCCCATCCGGAATTTAAATCGCACCCATTCGCTCCGCATCCGCTATTTTCCAACTTCATAAAAGCTGCAATTGATTATTCCATCGGATAGGCGTCTATTCGTATTCGTAGAATCCTCTTTTGGTCTTTTTACCCAAAAATCCACGCGCTACGTAGTCTTCAAGTAAAGGGCACGGCGCGTATTTGCTGCCATCTAGATTATTCTGCAGAGTCTTCAGGATTGCAAGCACCGTATCCAAACCAATCAAGTCGCCTAAAGCTAAAGGACCAAGCGGGTGGTGTGCTCCAAGAGTCAATGCAGCGTCAATTTGCTCGGCCGAGGATACATTTTCCTGAAGAGCAGAGACTGCTTCGTTTATCATCGGAATCAGAATGCGATTCAGCACAAATCCCGGAGAATCTTTCGATATTATGGGCGTTTTCTTCAATTTCTTCGCCAATTGCCAGAAAAAGTCGAAGGTTTCATCACTGGTGCGCGGCCCCCTGATAACTTCCAGCAATTCCATAACTGGCGGCGGATTCATGAAGTGAAAACCTATAAATTTTTCCGGCCATGGCACGCAACTAGCCAGTGAAGCAACTGAATATGAGGAAGTGTTCGTCGCCACGCGAGACGATTCAGTTAAGATGTTCGCTAACTCGCAAAATATGCTGGTTTTGATGGAAAAATCCTCGAAAACGGACTCCAAAAATATATCGCAATCCTGCAGTTTTTCCATTTTTGCGTAATAGGAAATGCGATTTTCTATGTTTGAAATCTTTTCGCATACGAGGCATTTGGACTCAAGTTTTTCCAGAGATGCACGTATGCGATTTCTGGATTTTTCAAAAATTTGTTTCCCTAGATCATAGATTTTTACACTGTAACCAGCAGTGGCAAACACCTGCCCTATTCCGGATCCCATCTGTCCAGCGCCAAGGACAGCGACCTTTGCATTTTCTTTCATAGCAATTCTCGATAATCGCTAAAACGCCCCAAACATACCATAAAGAGCCAAGGCTGCAATGGATGCGATGCAGGTGTTTACCAATGCGATGACGAATATATCTTTATAGGAATCCTTATGGCCTAGTCCGCAAATCACAAACAGCGTGATAATCGCTCCATTATGAGGAAGAGCATGCAATGTGCTGGAAGAGAGGCATATAATTCTATGAAGAATTTCTGGCGCTATGCCAGAAGAATTGGCCATTTCCAGTAGTTTTGAGCCAATCATTTCCAGCGATATGCTTAATCCACCGGAGGCTGATCCTGTGACGGCCGCTAATATTCCCGTCACGCAGGTTCCAGAAATCAATGGATTTCCGGACGACATGGATAATATAGCATTTTCACTTTGCTTTTGCCATTTTACATTTCACGAAAACTCACGTAAATTAGCGAATCGCTATGGTAAATCCGAAGTGAAAACGCTATAATCCATCGCGCAGTACGGCAAATCCTGGAAGGCTGTTTATTACGGCTCCGTACCCAACCACCGACGCCGTATTAAATATCGGAACCAGCGCGTCAACTGATCCCGCATTTAAACATTTGGTTATGTCTATTTTTTTATAGTGATATGCCACCAGAAACGCCAAAGCAAAAAACACGGACGTTATGATGGCCCAGTTACTGGCAACCGTCTTTATGTCGACTGCGCCGTACTTTTCCTGCTCAAGATACGAAGCATCCATGTTAGGAAAAACAAACTTAACGCAGATATAATTCATGAGTATCACTATGATAATCGGAACAATGGCAATCAGAAAATTGGGCAAATCCTTGTTGGATATGGTTATCACTTTATCCTCATGCGTTCCATAGCCTTCCAAATTCTTTCTGGCAATTTTAAGCTGATTTTTCAACCATAACATTCCCAACGCAAACATAATAACGCCCGATATGATCCCAATACCCGGAGCAGCAAATGTATTAGTGCCGAAATACTGGGCCGGAATCGCGTTCTGGATAGCTGGAGTTCCCGGGAATGCCACCATGGTGAAGGTAAAGGACCCCAGCGCTATGGCTCCCGGTATCAATCTTTTGGGAGTATTAGATTTTCTGAATAGAGCAACGGCGATTGGATAGACGGCAAAAGCTACGACGAAGAGCGAAATTCCGCCGTATGTCAGAATGCTGCAGGAAAGCGTAACAGCCAAAATAGCATTTTCCGATCCCATCTTATCCGACACATATTCTGCAATGGAACGAGCGCTTCCGGAACTTTCCATGATTTTTCCAAAAATTGCGCTCAGCAAAAATAACGGAAAATAAACTGTAACGAAATCGCCTAACTTTACCATAAATATCTGGGTGTAATGGGCCAAAAGAGACTCGTCTCCACTTAAAAACACTGCAGTTAGCGCTAAAAATGGAGCCAACAGCAGCACTGAAAATCCGCGATAGGCAAAAAACATAAGCAACGCTATGGATAAAAATATGCTCGAAATTTCCAACATGCGACCTCGCAATATTAACTTAAGTATGTCAGCGAACATTTAATATTTAGTTAATGATCCAGAGATATCAGGAGCTATTGAAAGAATAGAGTTTGAATCGAAATTTTCTCGCCAATTATGAATCTAGCATTTATGACGTATTTTTTATTTTTTTTATTGAAAATTTATGTTGATTTTTTCTTTCATATGTCATAGATTGCCACGGATTCATAGCGGAAGAGAAAAAAATATGATGAAAAAGACGATATTAGCCGTGATCGCACTGTGTTTTGGAGTCTTCCGGACAGAGGTGATGGGACTTATGCAAGAGTGTAAAGAAATTTCTTCGATTGATGTAAGAATTATTTATAATGATAGTGAAAGAGGTAGAGTAGAAATTAAAAAAACCAGCCTGTCAAGGATACCATCCTCGCGCTTGGCGGAGTTGTGTCTGGCCTAAATATAAATTTATGTTCGCTAAAATTTCCGCAATATCCATATGGCTTCACGCTATTTATTGGCACGACTAGTGGAATACCTACCAGTCTTTCAATTCCTAGAAAAAACAATTGCATAAGTTATAACGAGTTTATCTTTGCATTGCACTATATATTGCTTGTGGCTCAGGATGCATGTATTAGTGAAGTTATTAACATAAGAAAAGATGAACATGCTAAATATTTAAGTTGTTGCCAAAGAAAGGATATCTGTAAGTTTGCTATAGTGAAATGAAATAATCGTAAACTAACAAAGAAACAGAATTAATGATCCGTAGATATCAGTGGCTATTGAGAGAGTAGAGTTTGATGTGAAAAACTTCTCATACGTCTGTGGAGTGTAAAAACGTAGCCATTGATAAATCAAATCAACTGACATACAATGGAGACGCTACCGACAGTCGTTATTCATATGACAAGTCCGGCACGTAAAAATAACTCGCTGTCAGGTTAGATCTCAATTAGTACAACTTTGGTTAGGAGTGCGGCTTATGATTAGAAAACTTTTCCTGCTTCTGGCCGTGCTGTTGCAAGTTACCAATTGTGTAGCGGATGACGTCGCCTATCGAGGAAGTTCTTTTCACAAATTAGACAATGGAGTATCTGTCGTTTTTGTGGACGCTGCCAAATCCAACTCGCTGCTGGTGATGCTATGCATTTCTGCCGGTAGCGCCGATGAACTTGATCGCGAGGGAGTGGCTAATTTATTGAGCCACATGTTTGCTCAAAAACTCAAGAAAAATGCCGAAGCAGACGCTCTGCAATATGGCTCCGAGAGTAATTTCTATACCGGACATGACTACAGCATGTACTATTTCTATGGGAAATTAGAGAATCTTGAAGGTTTTATTAAAAATCTTGGCGATGTATTTGCAAATTTCGCATTCTCTAGCGATGATTTGGAGGCAGGTAGACGTAAAATAGAACAGGAAATAACCAGCGAAAATCAGCGAGATAAATTTGTCCTGCGTCAAGAATCCAGAAAATCAATTTATTGGAATTCAAAATATGGAGTCGACGTTGCCGGAGACCTAAACCATCTGAAGAAAATTTCCGAAAACGATGTGCAGAATTTCAAAAGCAAAAATTACACTAACAATAGGGTGACCGTCATTATAGCCGGCAACGTAAGAAAAGACGAGACGCTGAGCATGGTTGTAAAGTACTTTGGCGATGGGAAATTGGTTTCCAAAATTGACAGACTACAGGAGCCTTCGCACCACGGATCAACGACGAAGGTAGTAAAAAATAGCCCCCAGGTCAGCGTTCCGATTGTGGAAATGTCTTGGAGAATTCCCAATTACCGAAGCGAAGAAAAGAAAGCCTTGGCTGCGGAAATCGCCGTCAATCATTTGGAAAACGAACTGCGAAAGAAATTGGTTGACGAGCAAAAAATTGCATCGTCCATATCCTTTAACTATTCGTTTTGGAATTATGATTATGGAGACTTTTCCATAACGATTACTTTCTCCTCGCCACAAAATACGGAAGAATTAGTTGCTGCTGCCTTGGCGGAAATAAAGTACATAGTTTCCGACGACATTTCCAAGGAGCAGGCGGACGAAATCGTGAAAAAAATGAAATTTGCGGCAAATATGTTTAACGGAGATATATTTGACGCCGTTAATTGGTTGGCTGCAAAAATCGGTTCGGGCAGTAGCTTTGATTTCATAAAGGGATATCCTGATTTTATAGAAAAATACGATCTAAAAGATGTGAACGCTCAGGCGAAGGAAATTTTCAAAAACGAACCATGCGTGATCTCTATTCTAAAACCGCTAGAGAAAAAAGATGCTATTTGAGCAGAAAATTTTCGTCCCCCAAAAAATACGCGAGCATCCCTTTGACTTTTGGAATGAGATAAAAAATCTGGATTGCTTTTCCATAGTTAACCGGAAGGATAATCTGGAATTTTCCAAAAATCCGCGCCTTAAAAAATGGATGACTCATAAAAATTTTTTGATTCTTGGAACCGGCGGATCATGCTTGGGAGGCCAATGTATTCGCTCCATCTCGCCCGATATCGCAAAAAATGTAAAATTTATCAATAATCTAGATCCGTCTACTCTACGCCGTGAATTTTCTGAAATAAATCCAAAAGAAACGGGATTGTTATGCATTTCTAAATCCGGAGAAACTCTGGAGACTATCGTCCAAACATTGTTGGCCGTTGATTTTATCGAATCTTTTGGAAATCCGGAAGATAAGTTTGTTATTTTGACAGAAAATAAGCCTTCCCCGTTGATGGAGATTGCTAAATATTTCAATTTCTTATGTCTTGAACATCCTTCGACCATCGGCGGACGATTTTCGGTATTCTCAACAGTAGGAATGCTGCCCGCCATGCTTTGCGGCATAAATCCGGAGGAAATTCTCGAGGGTGGACGCAAGATTTTAGATAATTTTGAACATTCCATCGAAAAAATTGAGGAAGGCGCGCGCTTTGTGGCGGATCAGTTCTACTCTGGATTTTCTCAGCATGTTTCGTTCATCTATGCGGACAAACTTCTCTGCTTTGGGGCCTGGTTGGCGCAATTGTATGGAGAGAGTTCTGGAAAATCAGGCAGTGGCATAACGCCCTTAACTGCAATTGGCTCCGTCGATCAACACAGTCAGCTGCAGCTGTATTTGCATGGTAAGCGCGACAAATGCTTTACTTTTTTCCTGGAAAAGCAGAAATCAGAGCTTAAAATTCACGGCAAATTTATGCCGAAAGATTTTGCCTATCTCGACGGCAGAAAGGTAATCGATATTTTCGAGGCCCAGTACTCTGCTACGGCCGCTTCTATTTTAGAAAAAGGCTGCGGCCTGAGGAAAATAGAAATTCCCGAAATAACGTCGGAAATTCTCGGCGCCCTCTTCATGCATTTTATGCTGGAGGTCGTCTGCGTCTGCAAATTGACTGAGGTGAATCCATTTGACCAACCGGCTGTGGAACAGGGTAAAATCATTACTCAGGAAATACTAAAAGGACAAAGATGATTGTTAATTTTCATAAAATGCAGGCTTTGGGCAATGATTTCGTGATCGTGGAACACCGCTATTCCAGTAGGAAACTATTCACCAGAGAGTCCATTATGGCCGTCAGTCATCGTCTTTACGGCGTCGGCTGCGATCAAATCGTTGTGTTTTATAGGGAAAACTGCTTTGTGCATGCATCCTTTTTCAACAATGACGGCGGCGAAGCTGAAATCTGCGGAAACGCCTCCCGATGTCTCGGCAAACTCATGAAGCGTTTCTACGGGATGCTGCGATTTACCATAGTGGCGGCTGGAAAAGATTACGATATACAGGTGAACAATGACGATACGGTTTCCGTGAACGTGGGACATCCAAGCTTTAGCGGAAGCGCCATCGGCCTATCGAGAGAAGTAGCCGATCCTATGCACCTAAGCCTGACGCATGATTTGCAAATTGAAGAAAAAAAAATCTCCAAATGGGGCGTGACTGAAATAGCCTGCGTTTCCGCCGGAAATCCGCATTTGGTTTTGTTTCTTGATAAAATACCCCCTCTGGAAAAAGTCGCAGAAATAGGGAAAATTTTGTCTCTTCACAGGTTATTTAGCAACGGCATAAACGTTTCCTTTAGCAAAATTATTTCCGATAGTCTAATAGAACAATCTTCCTTCGAGCGTGGCGCCGGTCTTACAATGGCCTGTGGCAGCGGAGCTTGCGCCACGGCTTTTCTGGCCGGAAAGCTCGGACTAATCAATGGCAGAAACGTTGTTGTTCAGCAAAGGGGCGGCAATCTGTTCATCGAATTTAAAGAGGACGAATCGATAATGCAGACTGGTCCGGCTTTCTACGTTTTTTCCGGAAGCATAGAGCTATGAAACACGTTGAAATTTATACAGATGGAGCTTGCAGCGGCAATCCAGGTCCGGGAGGTTGGGGAGCGCTGGTGATTTCTGAAGGAATGGAGGATGAGTTATGCGGCGGAGAAAAAAACACCACCAACAATCGTATGGAGCTGACCGCCGTTATTCGGGCGCTGGAACATTTACCTGAATCCTGCTCAGTGACATTGTACACAGATAGCGCCTATGTAAAAAACGGCGTCGTCATATGGATTCACAATTGGATGAAAAACGGCTGGCAAAATTCGCGAAAAGAACCGGTAAAAAACCAGGATCTTTGGCTGCGTCTCTTGGAAATTTCCGCAAAACATACGGTTTCGTGGAATTGGGTCAAGGGGCATGCCGGCAATCGATTTAACGAGCGCGCAGATCAACTCGCCAAGGCGCGATGCAAACCAGAGCCTGCATAAAGGCGAAACTATAAGCGTCCGCTCCTTCAATAATGAGTTGACGATATTTTTTTAAAGAAGCATTTTCACTTTGCTTTTGCCATTCTATATTTTCCGAAAATTCACATAAATCGGAGAATCGTTACGGTAAATCTAAAGCGAAAATGCTATAAAATTCGCTACGCAAATACTCTCATGATTCTTCCACTACAAACCCGAGATAGTACAGTACTAAGCTAAACTGTTCGTATCGGAAAAGAGGAACCACCTCAGTATTCGGGTCCAAAGTCCAATTCAGCACATCAAGATTCCAGTTAAAATTTGCCAGACCGCTATTAAGTTTGTCTTTTTTGATAGTGTCGAGCTGTTGAAACTTTGCGCTAGCTTGAGTATGAATACTAGCAAATTCATTAATGCCCATATTAGAAAGATGGCGAGTTATAAAGTCTGGGCCACCATCAGCCGCCTCTCTTTTTTTTACGTTCTCACAGAGCAGTAAAAATACGCATCATTATCTCCTCTTTAATTAAAATGACGTAATTAGGTTAACATAGTTCTAAATTTTGTCAAGTTTTTTTTGCGTTTGTATAGGTTCTCCATGGTCATTTAATTCTCCGTGGGTAGGTCATAAACCTTACGCTTTAGTGCGTAGTAATTGAAACGACAGATCGATCGTTCAGTACAATACTAGCATATTTTCAATTCTTCTTCCACATTGGCTGCACAACTAGCTAACTATGGCTCTTCTCCCAAAAGAAAAATAATAGTACCATGTCGCCGATATGATCATATTTTGTCTGTTAATTACTTTTCTTATTTTTTTCACCTGTCTCTGTTTGTGTATGTCCATTGTGACTATGTTTATATTTATTTTCGGAATGATGGCTCTTGGACTTGTTTTGTGCTACTGCGGCGCTGCGCTGTTAGCTTCTTCGTCGGCATTTTTGTTCTACACGATCGTTGCGGCAGCGTTATTTATTGGATTTAAAGGCATTGCCCACTCCATTGACAAAGGGAAAGCGCCATGAATTCAGTCATCCGACTCAAAATCATCGACAGCACCCATAAATTTGCTTTACGTTTGATCGAGAGCGGAACAAGTGTTTCGGAATGCGCCATCGTTGCCGATTATCAGACGGATGCTATTGGTAGATGTGGAAGGAGATGGCATTCGATTCCCGGCAATTTGTTTGTATCTATTGTTAAAGAGCTTCCGGACTATGCAGATTTGGGGCAACTTTCCCTAACGACCGCCTGCGCCGTGCGAGAATCCATTGGCAGCTACTTGCCGAGCGATCGTGATTTACGCCTCCATTGGCCCAATGACATTTACTATGCAAGATCAAAGATTAGTGGTATACTGCTGGCAACGTTGGATCGTTGGTTAGTGATCAGTGTTGGCGTAAATATTAATCCAATTCCATCAATGGATTCGGCTATCAGCATAACGGAAATATTGGAGACTTCCGGCGTCAAGCTTAGAGCTCCGACTCATTTGGAAATATTGCCGCGTGTCTCCGCCGACCTTGAAAAATGGCTTAGCGATCTAAAGAATTTGGGATTTTTTTATATAAAAGATCATTGGTTACGATATATTAACGAAATCAATTGCAAAATAACAATTAAAAATGGTCGAGAATCGTTGCGGGGAACGTTTTCCGGCATCGACAACCTTGGACGTTTGATTTTGGAGGAAAATGGTCGAAGCATGTTTATTTCTAGCGGAGATATTTTTGCAAATGAAGAGGCCATAGCAGTGCGATATGAATAGTAGGGATGGAAATATGAAAGGCTTAAATTTTGTTCCCATAGGAGGTTGCTCCGGCGTAGGAATGAATCTATACGCATACGTTTATGATGATCAATGGATTTTGGTGGATATGGGCATGGGATTTGACGGAAACTTCGGTCGAGAACTAATTGTTCCATCGCCGGAAGCGCTTATAAAAAATAAATCAAAAATCAAGGCGCTGTTCATTACTCACTCGCACGAGGATCACATAGGCGCCATTCCATATCTTTGGCCGCTGATAAAGTGTCCCATATACGCTCGTTCCTTTGCCGTTGAGATGATAAGGGAAAAATTGCTGCAATTTGATCTGGAAAAAGAAGTGCCGCTGATAAAAGTAACGCCCAATAGTAAAATAGAAATGGGGCATTTTTCTGTGGAGTTCATTTCCGTCGCCCATTCCACTCCGGAATCTTCAGCGCTGGCCATTGCTACTCCGTCAGGTATTGTGCTTCATTCCGGAGATTGGAGGATTGACGATGATCCGGTTTTGGGGGCCAAAACAGACGAGGAAACGCTTAAAAAATATGGCGACACCGGAGTTCTAGCATTGGTTTGCGACTCCACAAATGCTTTTCGCAGCATCAAGTATGGTTCCGAAAGAGAAGTGCGCAAAAATCTCGTGGATTTAGTCAAAAAACACAGGAAAAATCGAATCCTTATAACTTGTTTCGCATCCAATTTAGCGAGATTGGAATCCTGCTACCATGCCGCCAAAGAAAGCGGACGAGAATTGCTCATAGTCGGAAGATCCTTGAAAAAAATAGAAAGGATTGCAAAATCCTCCGGATATTTTACGAAAATTCCCGCATTTTTGGATGAAAAAAAGGCCAATTCTCTGGCGTCTGATAAGGTTCTTATGGTTTGCACCGGCAGTCAGGGGGAACTTAATTCTGCGCTGAGCAAAATATCAAATGGGCTGCATAAAACTATTCAATTACAAGAAAATGACCTGGTGATATTTTCATCGCGCATTATTCCGGGCAATGAAAAATCCGTTCTAGAGATTCAGAACGCTCTCACGGAAAAGGGCGTCGATATCATAACCGACGTGGATTACGAAATTCATGCATCCGGACACCCTAGCCGAGAGGAGCTGGAACATCTGTATACTTTGGTTAAGCCGCATATTCTCATTCCGATTCATGGAGAACGCGTACATCTGCGCAAGCATGCGGAAATAGCGCGCGAATACGGAATAAAAAGCACCCCAATTCTAAAAAACGGCGAGGTTGTAAATCTTTCGTCGTCTGATTGTAAATTGACGGAAACATTGCCCGTTGGAACGTTGGCCGTCGACGGGCATAGACTCATTCCTTTCAGCGGTCAAGTCTATCGCCAAAGAGAAGGCCTTGCCTCCAGCGGAGTTGTCAGCGTTTGCATCCGATGCGCTAAGGGAAGTATAAAATTGCTGGATATGATCTGTATTGGAGTATTTGAAGAATCTGAAACCATAGAGATGGACGATATTAGAAACGACGCGGCTTCTGAAATTAAGCTCTCGCTGGAGGGAATTTTTAGTGGGAAATCGCCTGATATTCACCGTATAAAATCGCTGACGGAGAAACTTATACGCACTGTATTTCTGAACGCCAGGGGCAAAAAGCCAGCCGTAATCGTGCACGTGATGGAATGAGCCTTCCGCAAAAGCGCAGTGAGCTTCATGAACAGGAAATGTATAAGTTTTCGGTCCCGCTTGAATACGGAAGAGTAGTTTCTCGCCCCAATCGCTTCATTATGCACGTGGAGAGATGCAAGAAGAGGATTGTATGCCACTGCCCTAGCACTGGAAAGATCGGGAATATTGTTTTTGACGACGTGCCTTGCCTTTTGTCTCCATCGTTTGATAAAAAAAGAAAAACTCCCTACACCGTCGAGGCGATCTCCGTTGATGGCGCGCAGTCCTGGATCGGCATAAACCAAAACGCCGCCAATCGCTATGTGGAATATTTTTTTAAAGTCGGAATGTTGGACGGCGTCGTAAAAAACGGGCATAAAATTCTGCGCGAGCAAAAAATAGGCAATTCCAAATTGGATTTCAAAATCGAAAACAGCTACGTCGAGGTAAAGACGCCGCTTCAGTTTCTCGCGCTCACGGAAGGCGATCGCCCGAGCGGAATGGAATGCGTCAACTCTCATGAAAGATTCGTGCGCCATGTTACGGAATTGGGGAATCGGCTGCTGGAGCACGAAAATGCCGTTTTGCTTTCGTGTTTTTTGTACGACGCGCCGGTTTTTACTCCTCCGGAACAAACAAAACGCAACAAAATCATTGGCGATGCCGTGAGGAGATCTCTTCAAGTTGGCGTAAAAATGTGGCAAGTGAATCTAAGCGTCACTCCCCAAGGCGTAAAGTTGTTAAAGTATTTCGATATCACTGACCGTTTGATTTTTTAGAAATTATAAACGTTCTCTGCTTCAGTAACTTCGTAACTTTTTCACCTTAGCGCTAACCTCTTTAGCGGAAATTAAATTGGTTATCTCTTCGTCCGCGCTAATCTCGTCGCTTTCTCCTGGATTTATTATTTTCACGGATTGAAGAATTTTATTGGAACCAAACCGCATTCGCACAACGAATCTATTTTTTAAATCTACGTCGCCAAAGGCAACTTCCTCAGATCGACTGCCGATATAAATCCATGTGAAATCATCCTTGTGCAGAGAAGGGGTTCCGCATCTTTTGAGAACGTCTGCCATGCTGGTCTTGCCAACAGTAAATGCGGCTATGTTTTCTTCTACTATGACATTCCCCCTGGAATTAACGATCGGTTGGCAGCCGGCTAGAACTGCTAAAACTAGAAGCGAAGAAAGAACGACTTTTCCCATGTCAAAATCCAACAAATGCTGAACGCATTCTATCTCCCAGCTAAGAGGATAGCAATTGTATATTTGCAAACGTGGATTATCTCAAAAGAAGATCGCGAAGTAGTTTTTCATCTTTCCAGGTTATTCTTACAGGTATAGCGGTTATGTGGTCGCGATACTTTTGCGGAACGCGCGCCAAATCCTTCTCAGTGGTGACAAGTCGCGCTCTGAAATTTTCAGCGTCTGCTATTAATCGTTGGACTTCGCTGTTGGAAAATGGATGATGATCTGGAAAATCGACCGTTTTGACAATTTCGAAATCCGTCAGCGAATCGAAAAATTTATCCGGAAAGCCCAGGCCGCAAAAGGCTATTATCCTCCTGTCTTTTATCACCGAAAAGTCCATTGTTAACCGACCGTGGATCACGGGCATGGATTGGGGGAAGCTGACTGCGTCAAAAACGTCGCCAATTTTGCTTTCCAGAATAATTACCGCGTCAATGTCGAACTTTATTTTGTCAAAATCCAAGCGCTTCGGCCCCAGAGGGAACATCTCGTCGTTGCCGACTCCCTGGGCCGCGTCAATGACGACGAATTTCAAGTCTGTCCGCAAATATTTTTGAGAAATTCCATCATCCATAACCAAAAAATCAAAGCCGCAATTTTCGGCCATTTGCGCGCTCTGTGACCTATCGACTCCCACAAATACAGGAATGCCGTGCGAAAATAGCAACAGCGGCTCGTCTCCAACATCTTCAAATGAATGGCAGGAATCTACCCTCAACACATCTCGCGAAAGACGGCCGTATCCTCTGCTTAAAACTGCAGTTTTTTTTGCATCGGCGATCAGAATTCTACATATAGATTCGGTAACGATGGTTTTTCCGGAACCGCCGACTGTTATTGCTCCGACGGCAACAACTTTTGCTTTCGCGCTCTTGTATCCGTACTTTTTTTTATAATTCTTGGCCGATATATAGGAATAGACGCCGCTTATGGGTTTCAGCAGGTATTTTAGGAGGAGATTGGGCCTTTTGCGCCAAAACTTCGGAGTTCTAAAGAAAATCATGCGCAAAAATTTTCGAAAAAATGACGCTATTTCTCCGCATTGGCGATCACAAAATTTACTATCCTGCCTCTTATGAAGATTTTCTTCTGCAATGTACCCTGTGCAACTGCATTTCGCACGCCGTCTAAGCGCAACGCTTTTTCGAACACTGCGTCTTCTTCCTCCTCTGGATCGATTTCGATTGTTCCACGAAGTTTCCCATTCACCTGAATAGGTAGGCTAACCACGGAAACTTTCAGATAATTTTCATCATAGGTCGGCCACGAGTTTTCTGACGCTAGTTTGCTGAATCCCAATCTTTCCCAGGCTTCTTCACAAATGTGGGGCGCAATTGGAGCCAGCATTTTTATCAGATCTCGAATTATAACGGAGAATATTGTTCTATTGTTTTCAACTTCGTCCAACAGCAAATAAATGGAATTAACGCTGTCCCTAATGTAGGCTACGACTTTATTCATATGCCTGTTCTCAATAGCGTCGGTAACATTTTTAATGATTCGCTGGAATCCTGCATAGAGCTCCATGACAGAAACGGAAAGAGATTCCACTTTGAGCTCTTCTGAACAAAGCTTGGCACAAACGCCTTTAGATTCAAGGAACAAAAACAATCGCCAAACCCTATTTACAAACCTTCCGCACCCTTCAAGGCCATCGTCAGACCACGGAAAATCCTTGTCAGGCGGAGTATCGGAAATCACGAAAATACGCAGCGCGTCCGCCCCATGTTTTTTTATGATGACATCCGGATCAACAACATTTTTCTTGGATTTGCTCATTTTCTCAAAGCGACCGACAATTGCCTTCTCTCCAGTTGCTATCACCTCGAAATCGCCGTCTTTATTTTTTCTAACTTCTTCCGGAAACAGCCATTCGCCATTTCCTCGGCTGTAGGTAGCGTTGCAGACCATGCCCTGGGTAAATAAATTCTTAAACGGCTCCCTAACGCTCACAAATCCGCAATCTGCAAGAGCCTTGGTAAAAAATCGCGCATATAGGAGATGCAGAATGGCATGCTCCACTCCGCCAATGTACTGATCCACCTGCATCCAATAATCAATGTCTTCGTGGGACAATAGATCATCGGAATTGGAATTATTCAGGCAAAATCTCAGAAAATACCAGGACGAATCCACAAACGTGTCAAGCGTATCAGTTTCTCGAACGGCGGAAGCGCCGCAGACTGGACATTTGATATGTTTCCAGGTTGGATGACTATCAAGCGGATTCCCAGAATTTGAAAAGTCCACGTCCGACGGTAGCAAAACCGGAAGATCTTTCTCAGCCAGCGGGACAATACCACACTCGGGACAATGCGCCACCGGAATTGGGCAGCCCCAGTATCTCTGGCGAGACACGCCCCAATCTCGCAATTTAAAAAACGTTTCTCGTTTCCCGATTTTCATCTGCACTAGTTTATCTATGACGATTTTTCGCGCTTCAATAACGCCTAATCCGTTCAAAAAGTCGGAATTCGCCAGAACTCCGTCGTCTAGGAATGGTAGATCGCTGGAGAATCCATGCTTTGCCTGAATTACGCGTTCAACCGGCAATCCATACTTCATCGCAAATTCATAATCCCTTTCATCGTGGGCAGGGGTGGCGAAAATAGCTCCGGTTCCATAATCCATCAACACAAAATTTGCTATGTAAACCGGCAACTTTTTCCCAAGAAGAGGGTGATCCATGACGATTCCGGTATCTATGCCCAATTTTTCCTGCTTATCTAAAAATTCGCGCGCAACGGATCCTTTTCTAAACTCTTCGACGAACAATTTTATTTCTTCATTATTTAAAGCAAGCTTTTTAGCCAACTCGTGATCCGGAGAAATAGCGAGAAATGTCGCTCCAAAAATGGTTTCCGGCCTGGTGGAAAAAACTGTGACGCTCTCTTCAGCGCTGTTTTTGAATACTATGGAGCAACCTTCCGATTTGCCGATCCAATTGCGCTGCATGGTTTTGACTTTTTCAGGCCAACCCTCCAATTTATCCAGTTCGGTTAATAGTTCGTCGGCGAAATCAGTAATTTTCAGGAACCACTGCTCCACTGATCTTTTTTCCACCACTGCTCCCGATCTCCAGCCGCGACCATCCACGACTTGTTCGTTGGCCAAAACGCAATTGTCTACCGGATCCCAGTTAACTTCAGACTTTTTTCTATAAACTAATCCATTTTTATAAAAAGCTAGAAAGATTTTCTGTTGGAATGCGTAATATTTCTCGTCGCAGGTGGCAAATTCCCGCTCCCAATCGTAGGAAAATCCCAGCGATAAAATCTGGGATTTCATGACGGCAATATTTTTATAGGTCCAGTCCTTGGGATGATAATTTTGCTTCAGGGCTGCATTTTCCGCCGGCAATCCGAAAGCGTCCCAGCCGACCGGATGTAGAACTTTGAAGCCTCTTGCCCGTTTAAAACGAGCAAATATATCTCCGATGGTGTAATTCCGCACGTGACCAATGTGAACTTTACCGGACGGATACATGAACATTTCCAGCACGTAGTATTTGGGATTTGAGGAGGTGCAATCTGTGGAAAACGAGCGATTTTTTAGCCAAAAATTCTGCCATTTTGCCTCCGCCGACGCAAAATCGTAGGCGGCGATTTCAGAAATATCAGGAGACACGGCGGCACCTCAATCAATAATCAACAGCGACGAGCGATTATACACAAAAAAGCATGACTGTGAAATTCCGCATAACTACGAAACCGAGCATGAAACTACATGGCAAGTTCAGTTGCTAATCGTTTAATGGGAGATAGTCGCTCTCTACAAATTTTTGCAACTAGACAA
>JAISOD010000013.1 GCA_031275895.1 Holosporaceae bacterium
AAATTAATAAAAACTGAAAACGACGCTTTAATAAAGCCTTAAATTATCAAAATTATAAAAAAAACCCGCACACTGCGTTATATACTAACTGCACATCCCAATACGGTAACTAAAATTCCTATTGTTATACCGACAATGAAACAAAAAATAATCTCTTCTTAACGACATAAAGTACCAATTGCTTGATCGATCGATTCTTTTCCATTTCTATTTTAGCCAATAAAAATTTTTCAATACAATATTGCACAACAAGATTGCCAATTTGTTAATTTCAAGACAAAAACACAGCGTCTTTATTTGTATGGGCAACGCTACTTCTCTTCGTATATTGTCCGCAGTTTTTCCAGAAAATCCAGAGTTTCTTCTTCGTTGAAGATTGCCATTCCGTTGCTCATTTTCGACTGTATTAAGGATTGTATTTTTGCGTTTCCATTATAGCTGGAAAATGCAGTCAGGGATAAAATTTTCATTTCTTCTTCCGCAATATCGTATACGCATTTGCCAACGATTCCGTAACAAGCGCAGCAGGTAAAGCCGTCGTTGCTCTCGATTATTTTTTTATCCAATCCGGCTTCCTTCAGTAAAGAAGCGTTTGAAAGATTCATATAAAAATAAACTTTTTCTTCGCCGTCGAATATCGGATGACCTAGCATGCCGTCCACTGCTCTGTCGCCGAAAAGTACTGTTTTGCGAACGCGCAATTTCCCGGAGTCAAAGTCACAGAATACAACGTCTGAAAAATGACCGCTGCCGCCCGTCCAATAGCGGCGAAACACTATATCCTGGCCTCGCCAATTTCCCAGATACTCGCAGACTACGTCGCCTACGTTTGTCTTTCCGCCGTCTTTGCGGCGATAGCTACATCTAAAGGAATTGTCAAAAACATCAGTTTCTGATTTCCAGGTATATTCGCTGCGTAATTTTTGAATCCGTTGTTCAACGTCAATTTCCCGAGAGTCTAAAAATACATCTGAAAAGTAGAACGCGTCTGATAATTGAGAAAAAGACGCATTTTTGTTGCGACGCTCTGCACCATCTGCGCATCCCACAATCAATAATAGCCAAAAGAGTTTCTTCATTAATTCATCTATTATTGA
This sequence comes from Holosporaceae bacterium, assembly GCA_031275895.1. Taxonomy (GTDB): domain Bacteria; phylum Pseudomonadota; class Alphaproteobacteria; order UBA3830; family UBA3830; genus JAIRZM01. Next base: position 1,098 of record JAISOD010000013.1, read on the forward strand.
ACGCTATCCAAAATATCAGTAAATTTGCCGCTATCTTTATAGCTCAACTGCTATTCCAAAATTATGAGGAGATGTTTCTTTTTTCCGCAGGAGAGTTTTATCGTATCGCCGCCCGTGATCGTTGCTGGTATTTCGCATTCTTCGCCGATACTTACGTCGTTCATGTAAATTCCGCCGCTTCGCAACAGTCGCTTAACTTCGCCGCGCGTAGCGCAAATTCCGCTGCTCACAACAATATCTATTATGGATGCGGCGTTTAGATTCGATCTCTTCAAATTATAGCGCGGAATCGTCATTACCGACGACAAATCTCCATCGGATCTAAAAATTCCTGAAACAGCCTGACGTATAGGTTCTAGAGATTCCTTGCCGTGAACGATGGAGGTAATTTCATTTGCCAGCAGTATCTTGAGCTCGTTCAACTCCTTTCCGCGAACGGTTTCCATCTTTTTAATCTCGTCTACCTCAACGTCCGTGAACGTATACATTAACTTTATCACGTCAGCGTCGTCCACATTACGCCAGTATTGCCAAAAATCATACGCCGAAAGCATCTCTTTTGCCAACCAAACGGCTCCGGAGGCGGTTTTTCCCATTTTTTTCCCGTCGCTGGATGTAAGTAATGGATTGGTGAACCCAAAAACTTCAGCGTTAAGTTTTTTTCGCACCAACTCCACTCCGCACACTATATTTCCCCACTGATCTTGCCCGCCAAATTGAATGCGGCAGTCCATATCGGAATACAATTTGTAGAAATCGTAGGCCTGCAATATCATGTAGTTAAATTCAAGAAAACTCAAAGAGCTATTCTCCGTCAATTTTGCTTTTACGGATTCAAAACCGATCATGCGATTAACGGAAAAGTATTTGCCTATCTCTCTTAGAAAAGGGATGTACTTCAGCTCGTCCAACCAATCTGCATTATTAACCAAAACTGCGTCGGAGTCGCCATTTCCAAACTTAAGAAATGGAATAAGGCAGGATTTTATGCCTTCCATATTTTCTGAAATTTCCTCATCCGTGAGAATGGGGCGCGCCGCGTTTTTGAAGGAAGGATCGCCGATTTTTGTGGTGCCTCCGCCCACCAGCATAACTGGTTTGTGGCCGTGCTTTTGGAATAGCCTCAGTAAAAATATCGGGATAAGATGCCCCACATGAAGGCTTTTGGCCGTAATATCAATGCCTAAATATCCGCGTCTTCCTTTGGTCGTCAGAAACTCATCCATTGCTTCTAGGTTAGTCGATTGATAGAAGAACCCCCGGACGCTAGCCTCGTTCAGAAAGGAAGATTTATACTTCACACTACCTCCAAATACCGAATCAGCCGACCTACACGGTCGCCACATTTTTCGCTAGATTCCTGATAGTCAGGTACTCCGTAACATACTCCTGAATGCTTGTCAAGTGATTCTGAAACGAGTGATCGCAGTTGGGGATCACCCTATAGTCTATGGATATGCCTCTCTGACTATTAAGCTTATCCACCAATTTATTCACGTTAACAATGGGACATATTTGATCGTTTTCTCCATTAATGATCATTCCAGAAACTGGACAAGGAGCTAAAAAAGAAAAATCATATATGTTTGCCGGCGGGCATACGGCTATAAATCCAGAAATTTCCGGACGTCTCATGAGCAATTGCATTCCCAGGAGAGCTCCAAAGGAAAATCCGGCAATCCAGATGGCGCGTTGCCCTTGATTTATGGACTGTATCCAGTCGAGGACGGCTGCAGCGTCGGTCAATTCGCCTTCTCCCTTATCATAGACTCCTTCTGATCTTCCAACTCCTCTAAAATTAAACCTTATGGCAGAAAATCCATTTTTAATGAAAGTATTATACAGCGACACGGTCACGCGATTATTCATGTTTCCGCCCTGCAGTGGATTAGGATGCAAAATTATCGCAAGCGGAGCTTTAGAATCTCTGCTGTGATGATATTTGGCTTCTATTCTTCCCGCATGTCCTGTCAAAACTATTTCTGGCATTGTATCTCCTATAAATTTTGAATACAGTAAAACTTACTGTATCAAATAATAGCTTTACAGTCATTTCACAAGTACTTTTTTTTAAATGTATAAAAAAGTTTTTGTTAGGTCAGTTTTATGCTAGCATCGCCGTACTTGGTCGCGAAAAAAATTGGATATTGTTAATTTTTTTTTCATTTTTTTACAAGATTCTGTTCGTGACAGGTCGTTCCCGAAAGAGTTAAACCATGAGCAATTACAAGATTATAAAAAGAAGCGATTTAGAAGGTAAAAAAGTTCTCGTTCGCGTTGATTTTAATATTCCGCTGGAAGACGGCGTCGTCCAGGATAGGGCAAGAATTAGAAACGCAGCTAAAACAGTGCAATTTTTGAGGGAAGCGCGAGCAAAAATAATACTAATGTCTCATTTGGGAAAAACATCATCCTTTAATCCGGATCAAAGCCTGGAAATGGTCAGAAACGACGTCTCTGATGAATATAAAGCAAAAATCACGCTTATGAACGATTATCTAAGCGAAAACGCGCCTGCCGCTATTGCTCAAACTCCAAGCGACGAAATCATTTTGTTGGAAAATTTAAGATTTCATATGGAGGAAGAGGCCTGCGATATGGGATTTGCCAAGAAATTGGCTGGTTTGGCTGATTTTTATGTTAACGAAGCTTTTTCTGTTTCCCATCGTAGACATGCGTCTATTTTTGCAGTCCCACAGTTCTTGCCGCATGCTTTTGGTTTGTCGTTCAAAAATGAAATACAGACAGTAGATAATTTTTTCCTGAAAGAGTGCTCTTCCAAGATGGGACTCATAGGCGGGTCAAAGTTGTCGACAAAGATTAAGTTGTTGAAAAATTTGGTAAAAAAGGTGCACAGACTAGCGCTTGGCGGCGGTATTGCCGGAGCATTTCTTTCATTTCTCGGAAACAAAACGCTGAAAATTTTTGATCCAAAAGAATATGAAAGCGACGTTGCCGAAATAATGGAGAACGCTCGACGATACAATTGTGAATTGATAATGCCAATAGATTTTTCCGCGCTGATTAACGATCGCGATTCCTTCAAGCACGCCATCATCTCCTCCGACAAGGACGAGGCCAGCATATTTGATATAGGTCCCGCATCGGTCGATTTATTCAAAAAAAACATCAGAGAAAGTAAGATCCTGCTCTGGAATGGTCCAGTTGGATTGTTTGAAAGAGCCCCGTTTAACTTTGGCACAATGTCCATTGCAAAGGAAGTGGCGCAATTAACTCGGGAAAAACGGTTAGTTTCCATTGTTGGCGGAGGAGATACCGGTTTTGCCATGAGCAAATTCGGCGTCGCCCAGGATATGTCTCACATTTCCACCGGAGGAGGTGCCTTTTTGGCGTATGTGGAGGGAAGCGAACTCCCGGGGATTGAAGCAATGAGTGACGCTCACGTTTTGGACTAGGCGCAGCGCTATTTCCTGCATATTTTTGCTATACATCCGACATGTAGGAATGACCTTTTTGTTGCTTATGCGTATTCAGCACGTTATCATACAGCCCGGGTTACGTGGACGTTTCTATGAAAATTCGCAAAGCTGTGTTTCCGGTCGGCGGTTTGGGAACGCGATTTCTACCAATCACCAGGGCTATTCCCAAGGAAATGTTGGGAATAATCGATAAGCCGTTGATTCATTACGCATTTGAAGAAGCTATGGCGGCCGGTATAGAGCAATTCATTCTGGTTACGCGCCATGGCAAAAACTCCATTGAAGATTATTTCGACTATATGTTTACTCATTCGCAGCATTTTAATATAAAAATAGGAAGCGTATGCTATGTCCGCCAGAATGAGCCGCGCGGTCTAGGACATGCGGTTTTATGCGCGAAAAATTTGATAGGAGACGAACCGTTTGCCGTTATGTCGGCAGATGATTTCATATTGCATAGCAAATCCTGCATCGGCGAAATGATGGACTATTACGATGGTTCAAATATGGCGGCGGTGGCAAACGTGCCAAAAGAAGACGTTAATAAATATGGTATTCTGGATGTGGAGAGCGAATCCGAGCGACTCGTTCTTGCGAAATCCGTTGATGAGAAACCGTCGATATCCACCGCAAAGTCTACCTATGCCATAGTAGGAAGATATCTGCTGTCGCCGAAAGTTTTCGACGTGTTGGCTAATCTAAAGCCAGGAGTCGGCAATGAAATTCAGCTTACAGACGCACTTTTGGAAATGATTACATCAACTGGATTAACTGGCTTTAAATTTGAAGGGCAGAGGTTTGACTGCGGTTCGAAGGAAGGATTGCTGGACGCCATTTTGCATGTGGCCAGCTTGGATAGAAGCCTGAAGTACGTCATAGATAATTTTTGCAGGAATGAAATATGAAAATTACAGTAATTGGAACAGGATACGTTGGACTAGTTTCTGGAGTTTGTTTCTCGGAGTTTGGATTCGACGTTATTTGCGTTGACAATAACGTTGCAAAAATTTCTGCGCTGCAAAAGGGAGATATCCCTCTGTACGAGCCTGGATTGGACAAATTATTGCTAAAAAATATTCAGGCTGGACGCTTAAGTTTTACCTCCGATTCCAAAGAAAGCGCTAGGGAGGCGAACATTGTTTTTATAGCCGTCGGAACTCCAAGCAAAGACGACGGTAGCGCAGATCTATCATATGTTTATCAGGCCGTTAACGAACTGGCAGATTCTATAAATAGAGACGCAGCGCTGGTTATAAAATCGACTGTGCCGGTTGGAACCACGAGAGCCATAAAAAATTTTCTTTTGGATCAAGGCGTTAAATTGGACGTAGTTTTTAATCCTGAATTTTTGAAAGAAGGAGAAGCCATCAAAGATTTTATGCATCCTGATCGCGTTATTTTAGGAGTAGAAAGCGAAAGAGCCAAGGAAATTCTCTCCCATGCCTATCGTCCGCTTTATGTTTTCAATATTCCCATCGTCTTTACGAGCTTGGAGACTGCCGAATTATCTAAGTACGCATCCAACGCTTTCTTGGCAATGAAAGTTACGTTCATAAACGAAGTGGCAAATCTGTGCGAATGCTGCGGAGCAGACGTTAAGCAAGTAGCGCTAGCCATGGGTCTGGATAAGCGCATAGGAGATCAATTTTTGCAAGCTGGACCAGGCTACGGCGGATCCTGCTTCCCCAAGGATACTTCTGCTCTAGAAAATTTCGCCAATAAGCTGGGAGTAGCCATGCCTCTGCTAAACGAGACCATTAGATCCAATGGAATTAGACGCAAAAAAATGGTTGAAAAAATTCTTCAAGCTTGCGATTGTGACCTGAAGGGGAAAAACATTTCTGTGCTTGGCGTAACGTTTAAGGCCGATACCGACGACATGCGCGATAGTCCAAGTATAGATATCGTTGGAGAATTGCTTGAACGCGGAGCTCGCGTAAAAATTTACGATCCATCTTTTTCGGAGCAGGCCAAGAGGATTTTTTGCAACGTCGTCTGGAGCCAAAATGCCTACGATAACTGCAACGACGCGGACGCAGTGGTGATAATCACAGACTGGAGCGAATTCAAAGCGCTTAATCTAAAAGAATTGCGCAATCGCGTAAGAAATCCTTTACTCGTCGATCTAAGAAGCATGTATCCCGTTTCGGAGGTAGAAGCCTCTGGTTTTACCTACTGTTCTGTAGGAAGAGGTTTTGAGAAGTTAGAATCATTTGATGCGTAAAATAATTTTCGGAATTTTTATTCTTGCCTGCTGCGCTATCTTGCTTCATTGTCGAGCCGAAACGAAGAAGAACTTACAACAGACGCAGGAGCTGCGTTTGCTCTGCAAAAAAGCTCAGGATCTGGAGAAAGAAATGTCCAGAAGCTCCGCTGAAATAGAGATTATCAATCAAAAGGAAAAAATCTTTGCGCCCCTCATTCGTAATATATTCGAGATTCTTGCCAGGTGCTATACGATTCTCGTCGATATACAGCGCTTTTCAAATTTGCTAGTTTTAGCGCACGAGGATAATAAAAATGATTTTGTGAGGTGTTCCATTATTGTTAAAAATTTCTCAACCTATTTTAGGGGAATAAGCGAGCAACTCGGTAAAAATAGAATGGAAGTGTCTTTGCTTAGGAGAAACAAACAACGCTATTTAAGCGATCTTGCCGAAAAAAAAACAGCCTATGAATCCATCTGTGCGGAGATAAACTCTAAAACCTCTCAATTGGCTCAAACAAGATCTGAAAACATCATTCAAAATGACATAGTCTATCATATTGCAAGTAAATCAGAGTCCATAGAGGAATTGGATGCAGAATTGGAAGCAGAAAACACAATCGGCGTATTGAGAAATATAAAAATTTCGACTGAATTAGCTTTGGTCTACCCGGTAGTTGGTAAAATTGTCGCCGAATTCGGAGACAAAGGTCCCAACAACGAAATGATATACCATATTTCCTTTGCAACTCGCCCAGGAGCGGTAGTAACCTCTCCGGCAAAGGGATTGGTCGTGTTTACGGGAAAATTTTTGAACTATGGAAACATGATCATAATCAGCAACGGCGAATATCGCGTATTTTTATACGGCATGGATTCGTTGTTTGCCTCAACCGGAGATATTGTGGAAATTGGAGACTATATTGGTAGAATGGGGACTATTTCTCATGATGGTTTTGTAATAAAAATGGAACTGAAAAAATCCGGAGAACCTCTTGACCCAAGACATTGGTTGCTGGAAACTTTAGAGAAAGGGAAATTATAATGGAGCTACTGAAAATCAGTTCTAAAAGAAGGCGTAAGTCTATTTTTATTTCTTCATTTTTTTTCATTTGCGCCTGCAATGTCTGCGATGCTGGAAGCTCTGCCAAAAACGCCAACGTCGAGGAAATACCGTCGGACGCCAAAAAATTAGAAAAATCTTCAGACACTTTACCTCAGGAAAAGAACGACGGCAAAGAGTGCGGTTTAATTATTCCGGATAGCATAGAAAAAAGCATTCCCCAGGACATGCGCTATCCGGTTTTTCTGCAGTTGATATTCAATCTTATTCGCATGGAGTATGTGAAAAATCTATCCGAATGTGAAATAACCGAAAAATCAATTGCCGGCGCGCTGGCTTCTCTGGATCCGCATTCATCCTATCTCAACGAAAAGGCATTTGCTTCGCTTCGAAATCAGACGGACGGAGAGTTTGGCGGCGTCGGCATAGAAATTATGATAGACGATGGGTTCATCAGAATAATCTCTCCCATAGATGATACTCCAGCCTACAAAGCCGGCCTGAAGTGCGGCGATTTAATTATATACATTAACGACGAATGCATTAACGGGATTACATCCGAAGAAGCTGTGGAAAAGTTGCGCGGCAAACCAAAGACCAAGGTAAAACTGAAAATAAAAAGGGAGGATAAACCGCCTTTCGACGTGGAAATTGAACGAGATATCATAAAGGTGCAATCAGTAAAGGCTGAGATTTTAGATAATATCGGCTATATAAGAATTTCAACGTTTGATAAAAATACCACTCGAGATACTAAAAAGTTTATCAAGGAAAGCCAAAATAAAAATCTGCACGGCATTATTTTAGATTTGAGAAATAATCCTGGAGGATTGTTGGATGAGTGCGTTTCTCTATCTGATATCTTTTTGGATGGCGGCAAAATAGTGTCCACTCGTGGTCGCACTGCGGAAAATACGAAATTTTTTTCGGCCAGCGCCGGAGATTTGACCAATGGATTGCCTCTGGTAGTTTTAATTAACAATGGTACTGCCTCCGCTCCGGAAATAGTGGCAGGAGCTCTGCGAGACAATAAAAGAGCTATAATTGTTGGCCTAAGGTCGTTCGGCAAGGGATCTGTGCAGAAGGTAATTCCGCTTTCCGAAAAAACAGCAATAAAATTAACCGTAGCAAAGCACTACACTCCAAGCGGAGAATGCATCCAGGCAAAC
>JAISOD010000040.1 GCA_031275895.1 Holosporaceae bacterium
TCTTACAACCTAAAAATGAGAAAGAAGTCTATGGACGCTCTTATGTATATGGAGAGTATTTAAAAATATTTACAGCTTCCTAAAACAATTCTCTACAAATACATACATATATTTGCGATTCAAACAAAAATTATCAGGATTTTTTTATTTTTTTTTCGAAAAAACCAAAGAAAAAGAAACAAATCGCATATTTTCGCGTCCAACGGGTATTTTCATCACGAGAAACACAACCTTGCAAAAACGACCGCCGTAAACCGGCCAAATATGCATCTAAAGACGCATTCATGCAGTTTTATACGTCAAAAAAATACGTCGCTCTAGGGGCTTCTGGCGGGCTCGCTACGAGAAAAGTCTTGTTTTTCAATGAGAAAATTGACGCAAAAACGCGCTTCCGATAACTTGACTTCAAGAACGCTCAACGCGTTTTCAACGACTCGATTTCTTCAATGGAGAGACCGGTAAGTTTTGCTATTTGCTCTGTAGATAACCCCATGGTTACAGCATTTAGAGCAGTTTCTCTTTTTCCCTTCAGTTCCCCCCTCTCTTCACCGATGGCGACGCCTTCTTCTATACCCTCGGCTTTACCCTCGGCTTTAGCTTCCTCTCTGGCAACAGTAATTTCGCTGTTATGGTCGTTGATGGTTTTTTGTCTGATGTCTGCGAGGGCTCGTGTTTCCGGATCTGCGCTGATGGATTTCAGCGTTTCCATCGCGTTCCTGATTTCTTGCACTTCAAGATAGGACGTATCCATAAAAACCGGATTTTGAAGAAACGAGAGCCAGCCGGCGAGCAAATCGCGTTTGTCGGCATTCTTCGGATTGAATTTCGGCAACTCTATAAAAAATATCCTCGCGCTGTCGGTCATTATCTGATACGGATCCGGATCTTGCGGTTGAAACGTCATGTATGCTTCGCTGATCGCATTTTGTCTCTTGGTCACTTCTGCCCCGAGAATCCAAATGCCGATGACATGCGGACCTTTGTACGATTCGTTTGTTTTGACGACATGCGGCGTCATATTGGCAAGATAGTGAAACGCACGCTGCGGAATCTCACCGGTGTTTTTTACTTGAATTTCAATGTCTAATATCGTGCCGTTGTCCGACGTGGCCTTTATATCCAAACGGCTGGCTTTGTCTTCCTCGAGAATTTGCGCGATGTCGGTGTTATTGAGATGCAGCTCCTTGATGTGCGGATTATTGTTGAACAAAGAGTTCAGAAGCGAAATCAGAGACTGCTTCCCTCCTTCTTTCCCGAAAATGTTTTTAAAAACAAAGTCCTGTTTTGGATCCAGTAAGCCATCTGCCATGTTCATTCCAATCTCATGCACATTTACAACTTCTCACGGTCGCTATTATAGCACGATTCTTCGAGGAAGTGGAATATCTTCATGGGGAAAATATTGGCATAAGTGGACAAAATCGCGTTTTAAACTCGATTCTTTAACTAACAAAAACGGCGCGAAACGTTAGTTGACAGCTAATACACATAATTTGCAGGCAAACTTGGCATAAATCACCATAATCTGAAATCGCGCGCAACCACAAAAACTGGAATATACATGAAGTAATAGCATTTATAATATTTTAGCTTTTTGATGCGAAACACTTTTATGTTAAAAAGCATCCATATTTTTTCGGATTTGCTATTTAAAAGTTTCCTCTGCTTTATCGTTAAAATTGGAATTCCGAAAAGATAGTAGCGCTTCGCTAAAAAATCAAAATAGGCGCCGCTTTTGATTTTCAATCTGCCGTCGAGCAGTTTTTCCATTTTTAGCTTCGATATTTTTTGAGATATCTCCTCGCTAACGCAGGATTTTATGCTTTCCAATTGATCCTTTGTAATGTAGTATTCAAAATGACAGTTTCCTTCATCCCTCTTTTTTGTATTTTCCAATTCAGAGAAGTATTTTTTTTGAATTTTTTGGTATTCAATATCCGCTTGCTTTACGCTTTCGTATGCATATCCTCCGGTTCTAAAGGCTACAAAAATTACATCGACGGATACGCATTCGCAGCCCTTCATAATCAGTTTCACTAGCAGGTCATAGTCGCATACAATATTTAACTTGACGTCGAACATACCCTCGTTTACGATCGCGTCTCTTCTCATTAATACGCCCTGATGACAGAAGGGCATGCTGAAAAAAAATCTTTCTATTTTATCCGGTAACAGAGCTATCTTTTCTTCATTGCAAACAAAATATACTCTGGAATAGGAAAAGACTGCTCCGGAATCTTCCAGAAGCTCGACCGATCTTTCCAATCCATACCTATCGCAGAAATAATCGTCCGAATTTAGAAAATTTATATATTTTCCTGTTGACTTCTGAATTCCCTTATTCATAGCGTCGTAAATGCCATTATCCTGCTCCGAATAATAGACGATCCAGCCTTTGTCCGCATATTTTTTCAATAAATCCAGAGTTCCGTCCGTCGATGCTCCGTCAATTACTATGTGCTCAATATTAGGATAAGTTTGCTCGCGTACGGATTCAATGCACTGCAGGAAGAAGCTCTCTCTTCCAGTCTCTATCAGATTACGTACAACCGTAACTACGGTAACTTTGGGAAAATTAACAAGAGATATATTATTTCGCATACCACTCATACAATCTTTTTATACCTTCCGCCAGAGGTATTTTTGGCGTCCATCCGAGATCTCGAATTTTTGTGCCGTCCATTAATTTACGCGGCATTCCATTAGGTTTCGTGGTATCATATTCAATATTTCCTGCAAACTCAATAATTTTTTTCACCATTTCGATCAATTCTTTCATTAATATGTCGCTTCCGGAGGCGATGTTCACAAATTCTCCGAGGTCTCTGCAATCTTTGCATTCCATTAAATAGACGCAAGCGTCCGCAAGATCGTCGGAATTCATAAATTCGCGATAGACTAGCCCGTTTCCCCAAACGACAACCTTGTTTCGATAAACGCCGAGAATAGCCAGAATGCGCGCTATTTTGTCGTTGTCCTGACGAACTATTTTTTCAGAATTCCAGCCGTATCCCAGCGGATATTTTTGCAAGTCCTTCCTTATATTTTCAAAATCAGAGTTTTGCAGCAATTTCGCCAGGTGGAAGCGTCTGATTAACATGGGTAGAGCATGCGCCGTTTCCATGTTAAAATTATCGTTCTCTCCATATTGGTTGCTCGGCATAACTGAAATGAAATTCGTGCCGTATTGCTGGTTATAGTAGCGACACAATTTAATGACGGCAATTTTGGCTATGGCGTAGGCTTCGTTGGTGGGCTCCAACTCCGATGTTAGTAGGTTATCCTCCCGCATCGGCTGCGGAGCCAATCTCGGATAAATACAGCTGGAGCCCAGATAAAGCAGCTTCTTGGCGCCGTATTTATAGGCAGCATGAACGACGTTCGTGCCAATCATAATATTTTCGTATATAAATTCCGCAGGATATGTGCTGTTGGCTAAGATTCCGCCAACTTTCGCCGCCGCAAGAAAGACGTACTCCGGCTTTTGAGCGCTAAAGAATTCATCTACAGACTTTTGATTTATTAAATTAAGATTCCCGGACGATATTGTAATAATGTTTTTATATCCGCGAGCTTGAAGACGCCTCGCCAGCGCCGATCCAACAAGGCCAGAATGCCCTGCAATGTATATTTTGGAATTTTTATCCATAATTAAATTTCTTGCGAAGCCAATTCAACATAGCCATTTTCTTTTAGCAGCCAAGACTTTCTAGCTTCCATTGCATCTTCGCTGATCATTTCCTTCAGCAGCGCATCTAGCGTGTATTTTGGCTTCCAGTTGAGTTTCTTTCTTGCTCTAGAAGCGTCCCCCAGAAGCAAATCCACCTCCGTCGGACGAAAATATCTCCGATCTATTTCTATAACGACTTTTCCGGTTGCTTTTTCCACCCCTTTTTCGTGGACTCCTTTTCCACTAAACTCAACGTCTATTCCTGCTTCCCGAAACGCCATTAAACAAAAATCGCGGACAGTCGTCGTAACTCCGGTAGCCAGAACAAGATCTTCCGGCTTATCCTGCTGGAGCATCAGCCACATACCTTCCACGTAATCCTTCGCGTGCCCCCAGTCGCGCTTTGCATCCAGATTGCCAAGATACAACTTTTCCTCCAGACCGACCTTTATCCTTGTAGCAGCTCTTGTAATCTTTCTGGTGACAAATGTTTCTCCGCGCCGCGGGCTTTCATGATTAAACAAAATGCCGTTAACCGCAAACATATCGTAACTTTCCCTATAATTAACTGTTATCCAGTAGCCGTACAACTTTGCGCAGGCATAGGGAGATCGCGGATAAAATGGAGTCTTTTCGCTTTGAGGAGTTTCCCGAACGAATCCATAGAGCTCTGAGGAGGACGCCTGATAAAATTTTGTGCTTTTTTCTAATCCCAAAATGCGCATAGCTTCTAAGATACGCAAAGTACCCAATCCGTCGGAATTTGCCGTGTATTCCGGACAATCAAATGACACTTTTACGTGAGATTGAGCGGCAAGGTTATAGATCTCGTCCGGTCGAATTTGCTGTATTAGCCGAATTAATCCTGTGCTGTCCGTTAAATCGCCATAGTAAAGCTTAAAACTAGCATTTTCATCGTGGGAATCAACATAAAGATGGTTGATGCGCTGCGTATTAAAGGAGGAAGCTCTTCTCTTGAGGCCATGAACCTCGTAGCCCTTTTCTAGCAGTAATTCGGCCAAATATGATCCATCTTGCCCGGTAATCCCGGTGATCAACGCTTTCTTTATAGAATGTGCCATATAATACGCGTCTCTTTACTTTCTCTCTTGCAAGGCGGATCAAGCCAACATCGCCTTGTAGCAAATCGCTGATTTTTTTGCAAGTTTGTTTTTCGGCCCGTATAGGTTCGCTAAGTGTTAGACCGTCTCTGAGTCGCGCCGTTCAAGCGTGCATGAGTGCGCTCGTTAAAAAATCGTCGCTTAAGATTTTATCGCTTCAGACAAATCGCAACTCCGAGGCAGTCTCACATCTAGCGAAGCTATACGCGCGTTATACACGACTTGCAAAAAATAGCGAAACCATGTAGATTCGGCTCGTATGCCCTGTAGGCCTTTAGCGCGACCGTAAAAGGCGTTAAATCGGTTCTGCGCAAGCTGTTTAAGGGGCGCATAGCTCAGCGGTAGAGCACTACGTTGACATCGTAGTGGCCGTAGGTTCGATCCCTGCTGCGCCCACCATTTTCACATATACTTTGCTCGTCGATGAAAAATATTATTGACGATCGGGTATTTTGATGCTATGTTCCTCCGCGGTCTGGCGAAGGCTTGTCTTTTGCAAAAATATTTTTTTGCAGTTTGAATTTTTGTGTTGACTAGCGGAATAAAGGCCCTATATTATAGTCGCAGGGCGGAGAATTTTAATTATTTTTTAGGAGAATACTCATGAGAGAAGAGAA
>JAISOD010000044.1 GCA_031275895.1 Holosporaceae bacterium
GTCATTTTGGTCGAACTTTTGCAAAGGCATTTTAGTTGAATTTTAGAAAAAGTCTCTCTAAGAGGAGCTCGGAGCGGAACTACCCAAATTCTCCAGTTCCGCTCGTTTGGAGAAAAAACAGCGATTTGGAGAACATTTTACAGGAAGAAAAAGTGTATAGCTTTAAATAAATTGTCTTTAAATATAAGATATAAGCGCGAAGAGCCTGTGACTCAGAGGGTTTTGCGCGCTCGATTCCAGTGAGACAAATTGACGTTCTACATAATTTCCCTAAAACCTGGTGGAGTCAAGGGGAATCGAACCCCTGACCTCGACGATGCGAACGTCGCGCTCTACCAACTGAGCTACAACCCCAGATAAATGGGCAGATCTAACGCCTTCGCTAGACTAGTATCCTTCGCGTTCCATACGTTTTCGCAACAGTTTTCTGGCGCGCCTGAGCGCCTCGGAGGCCTCGCGAACCCTTTTTTCCGATGGCTTCTCAAAATGCCTACGTAATTTTATTTCTCGAAATATCCCCTCTCGCTGCATCTTCTTCTTTAAAGCTCTCAGCGCTTGATCTACATTATTATCACGAACAAAAACGAGCACGACCCCTCCTGCGCCTAATTCATTAGGACCAACGACTGAACTATAACTAAATGTTGCTCATTTTTAAAGTATCCGCCTAAAGAAAAAGTTAATTTCTCTTATTTTCGAAGAAATTTTTTAGAATTTTCGCGCATTGTGTTGCCAATACGCCACCTATTGCCTCTGTTTTATGAATGGCATGGTCAAAGATGCGAGCTCCATGCTCCACTCCGCCATATTTTGGATCATAGGCCCCAAAATACAGCCGACGAATCCTTGCCAACGATATGGCCTGGGCACACATTGGACACGGCTCCAGCGTAACATACATGTCGCAATCATTGAGAATATGAGTATTCCGCAATCCACAAGCCTGGCGAATCGCTATAATTTCAGCGTGAGCTGTGGGATCTGATCTCTTAATCACTTCATTTCCGGCGAACGATATTATCCGATTTTCGCCAATCACCACGGCTCCGATCGGAACAGACCCGCGATCTGCAGCTTTTTGCGCTTCGTAAATTGCGGTTTCCATGAAGGAGCTGCCGGAAATATCTCTTGATTTTTCAACAAAATGCATATCTTATATTTTTTTGAGACATTAAACTTAATTTTAACCAAAACATTTTATCCTTACAACAATTGGAGGATAAGGGTATGTCTGAAATTATATATCTAAAGGATGTTTTGCTCGCCAAGATATGCGCCAAAAAAGGAAGGAGAACGACGACTGGTCGTCCAAAATTGAAGCCTTTTAAATATGAAAAACCAATGAAGTCTTCCCTTGTGGAAAGGAAAAAGAAAGACGGCAAATAGATTCGCGCCGAAAAATACTCTTTCTCAAAAACGCTTTGGATTTTTACGTAGATTTTTTTACCGGCTGAAAGTACATTATACATCAAAGATCATCACACCAATCGCTGAAACCATTTCATCTTTTTATATCTAAAATATATGGCGACGACATTAACGCAGGAAGCGGCTGGAATCATAACATAGGTAGCTCTTATGGTCCGAAGCGTTCCGGAGAAATACATCGCCGCTGTCGGAAGCACAATCAAAAGCCATGTGGCGCCTTGCTCTACGTACATAGGAAATTTTGTGTCGCCCCCGGCGGACAAAACGCCGCAGACGATATAAAATATACCGTCCATGAAAAGTGTTATCCATAGACTGCAAAAGACGAAACTGAAGTCGGAGTACAAATGCGCTATATTGCCGTTTAGTTTGTCTAAAAACGTAAAAAATATATTCTGATAAATTACGAGAGGGATAGCAAAAATCAAAGTCACAATCATGTTGAGTTTCAGAAATAGCGTCAGTAATTTTTTTACAGCCTTCAAGTTATTTTGACCAATTAAATTGGCGGTTAAGGCCGAAATGGCACGAGCTACTCCTTCAGAGAAAAATGCGAAAACCGCCCAGAGCGACACCAAAACAGATTCGATGGTGGCGAAATCCCTCGAGACAGACGTGAACATCAACAATAGCAAGAACCAGGCAAGTAATCCAAGAGATTTGGTTAAGGAAATCGGAAATCCTGTTCGAACGCAGTCCCAGAAGAGTCTTTTTCTGAACTTATAATCAAAGGTCGCACAGTTGAAACGATTATCTTTGTTCAAAAACAGCGCAAAAAGAATTATAACACGCGCCAGTTCGCCGATAACGGTGGCAATGGCTGCCCCTTTTGCACCTAAAGGCGGGACAACGCCTTCAACGCCGAATACCAACGCAATATCTAAGCAGAAATTAATTACGTTGCCGATCAAAACCGCTATTATAACGATAGTACTTTGACCTCGTCCTATGAAAAATGACGATAAAGCGCTAGAAATGGCTGGGATCCCAGAGGAAATCATAACAATCTTTTGGTAGCATATCCTCTCGTCCCTATAGAGATTTGGAAATATATCTATGTATTCAGTAGCCAGTCCGCATGGAACAAAGAATAGCAATGACATAAGACTGAAATAAATCATCTGCCATACTGGCCAACCGGTTTTTTTATACTCGCCAAGCCCGTTGTATTGACCAACAAAAACAGTGGCCATTTGAGCGATGACAATGGCTATAAAGGATGTGATTACGACGAAATTTCCCGCCAAACTGACAGCGTTCATGGAATCAATGGAGTAGCGCGCCAACACCATGCGATCTACGCTGAACATCAGATTAAAAGAAAGAGTCATAAGCACCAGAGGAAGCGTGAACTTAAGCACTTCCCTTAGGCTATAGCCATGTTTTTGCATGATTTTTCTTCCAAAACTGCATATTATATGGTGTGATGGTAGCATGGCGGCACGCGGAGGGCAATTATGAAGGTGGGAATCATTGGGATTAGCGGTAGAATGGGAGCTGCTCTGTCACAGGCAACTCTAAAGAGCGACGCCCTAGTCGGCGGCGTATCCAGCGTAACTACGCCCGAAGAGTGGGAGAGCGTCGTCAAAAATAGCGATGTTTTGGCGGATTTTTCTGTTCCGGAGGCAGCTCTAAGGGCGGCTGAAATGGCGCGCAAATACAAGATTCCGCTCGTGAGTGGAACAACCAATTTTTCCGAAAATAATTTTGCTCGGTTCCGCGAATATTCTCGCGATATTCCACTGTTGCATAGCAGTAATTTTAGCGTTTGCGTGCACTTGATGGCAGTTTTGTTGAAAAAATGCGAGAAAATTCTCCAGGATTTCGATTTTAGCATCACGGAGCGTCACAATCGCAGGAAAAAAGACGCTCCGTCCGGCACCGCTCTGTTTCTGGCTAAGCAGATTGACAAGCCGGCGCAGACCGTCTCCATAAGATCCGGCGGCATTTGCGGAGATCATGTTTGCGATTTTATTGGCGAAAACGAAATGCTAACTATTTCCCATAGGGCCTTTAATCGCGATATTTTCGCTGCTGGAGCGCTAAATTGCGCCAGATGGCTGCGTGGAAAAAATCCAGGATTTTATTCCATGAACGATTATCTGAAAGAGAAAATAGATTGTCCCATATAGATGAAATCTGTCGAAGACTATCAAGCGCTTTGAAAAATCCGGCCACAGAGTTGGTCTATATTTCCGATTATACATTTCTGCTGGCTGTGGTTTTATCGGCGCAGACAACTGACGTTCAGGTAAATAAAGTCACAGAACGACTGTTCAAAAAATACAGAACTGTGGATGATATCATCTCTTTGGGAGTTGAGAAATTGCAGATGGAAATTCGCTCCATCGGATTATATAAAACCAAAGCAAGAAATATCATTGCCCTGAGCAAAATATTACGTGAAAAATTCGATTCGCGGGTGCCAAGTTCCCGCAAAGATCTGGAATTGTTGCCTGGAGTTGGAAGAAAAACAGCAAACGTTGTGCTAAACAATCTATTCGGAATGCCTACCATAGCTGTGGATACGCATGTTTTAAGATTGTGCCAAAGGCTAGGCTTCTCGAAAAATAAAGATCCGCTAAAGGTGGAGCAGGACCTGGAGAGAATCATACCGCAAAAATATAAGATGGATCTGAGCAATCTCTTGGTTCTTCACGGCAGATATACCTGCAAGGCGCAAAAGCCTCTCTGTTCAGCGTGTATTTTGAGTGATATTTGCGAATACGGAGCTTCTATTTCTGTCTCAAAAATGAGCCAATAGATAAATTTTTAAAATTATTTCAGGCGATTGCAAAAATTTGTTGTATTTTAATATTTAGGGCGTAGAATGTGTTCCAGTTTTCACTAGCTTAGGAGTTATAGATATGAAAAAAGCGATTATGCTGATTGCCCTTCTGGGTTGTGCAGCTCCGTTTGGCGCGGTTTTCTGCGTTGACGGACAGGACGCTAACTCTCCTTCCGATGAGCAGAAGCCTCTACCTGAGCAACAATCATCGTCTGAGGAGCAGCCGGAAGATTCTGCGAAGTAGATTCTTCTGTTGTCCAAATGATTTTGCCCCGCGTAGCGAAATTTCGCGGGGCTTTTATGTAAGAACGACCGATTACGAACAGCGCGCGTTCGGTAGTGTTTGTTTTTTGTGTTTGCCCAGATCGGAAACGGTTCGGAATTCAGAAAGGCAAGCTCGCGCCGCCGGTCGCGTCGTTGGAAGTAGCGCTGCGTGAAATTTGTCGGTGTTCTATGGGCGCTGGGGTTATGACTCCAAGAAAGGCTTCAAAACTGAAGTCATTATCGATAGAATTGTGAAACAAATACGCTGTTTCAAAAGCTGTTTATATGAAATCGCAGTACGTGGCGTTGGTAAAAATGGTTACAATGCAATAGAATTGCTAAAGCTCGTCATAAACGTGGAAGTGCATTCTTAAAACTTATCAAAATGAATGATGAGAAGAGCTGCGCGGAGTTTAACGTTACATTGACTTACAACTCATGGTTGAGCTTACTAAAAGTATGGAACGCAGCGTGCAAGTTTTTCATGAGAAGATGTTATCGAAAGCAGTTGATCCGGCATGCAAACGGCGATGGTATGAGCGCATATTTTACTTATATATTTGTATTTGCGATTTGAGCATAGTGATATGCTTTAGTTGTCTCGGTTATTAGAAAACCTGTTAGCTGCGAGTTTTCTAAGGACAGAGAGAGCTGATTTTTTCCAAGAGCT
>JAISOD010000047.1 GCA_031275895.1 Holosporaceae bacterium
GAGCAGACGGAGTTGGTCCCAAGTTAGCGACCAGAATAATAACAGAATTGAAAGATAAAATTGTAGGAAAAATTGACCTGAATTCTGCAATTTCTTCACGAATTCTTTCGGAATCCAGCATAGCAAACGACGTGATCTCGGCGCTTTTAAATCTTGGCTATCAGCGCGCCGACGTGCTGCGAACAATGGCTTCCATGCAGTTTGAAGAAAACTGTGAATTCAGCGTTATGCTAAAACGCGTTCTAAATAAGCTGTCTTCCGGAGCAGCATTATGAAAAATAACGAATTAAATCCGGAGTCGCTAGAGTTTGAATCTGCGGAATACTCGCTTCGCCCTACGAATCTTAGAGATTTTATAGGTCAGGAATCTCTAAAGGATAATCTTCGCATCTTCATCGAATCAGCTAAAAAACGTCGTTTGGCAATGGATCACGTGTTGTTTTTCGGTCCGCCAGGACTCGGGAAAACCACCCTATCCAACATAATTTCTAAGGAATTGAGCGTAGGATTTAAGGCTACTTCTGGGCCGATTTTAGCAAAAGCCGGCGATCTGGCAGCGATTCTCACAAATTTGCAGGAAAGAGACGTTCTATTCATCGACGAAATTCACCGCATGAATCGTCTAGTCGAAGAAGTACTTTATCCGGCAATGGAAGATTTTCAGCTGGATTTAATGATCGGCGAAGGTCCGGCCGCGCGTTCCATAAGAATCGATCTTCCACACTTCACTCTAATAGGAGCCACAACGCGCTCTGGAATGCTGTCTTCTCCGCTGCGAGACAGATTTGGGATCCCACTGCATCTTGGATTTTATTCCCACGAAGAACTACAGATAATAATAAAAAAGAATTCAGAGCTACTGGGCATAGCCATATCGCTGGACGGAGCGGAAGAGATCGCCAGGCGGTCGCGTGGAACTCCAAGAATAGCGTGTCGCCTGCTGAAGCGGGTCAGAGATTTCGCAGTAGTGCACGACTCGGCGACAATAGATAAAAAAATCGCCGATACGGCGCTGAAAAAGCTAGATGTGGACGAAAACGGCCTTGATTCCATGGATAGAAAATATTTAAAATGCATACTCGATTTCTACGACGGAGGTCCTGTTGGAGTGGAAACATTGGCGGCTGTCCTGTCAGAAAAAAGAGACACGATCGAAGAGATTATCGAACCATATATTCTACAAAATGGCTTAGTGCAAAGGACGGCAAGGGGACGCATTCTAACGTCGGAAGGGTATAAGTATTTGGGGCTAATGCCAAAAAATAGAAACAATGAATTATATGGAGGAGAATTATTATGAATGGTACTGGGGAAATTATAACGGCGGCAAGCGTAGCCTACAGCCATGATCTGTCGATACTTGGATTGTTCGCGCAAGCTTCTCTTACCGTCAAGGGAGTGATTATTTTGCTGCTGATAAGTTCGCTGTGGAGCTGGAGCATCACATTTGCGAAGCTTTCTCTCATGAAAAAGTTGAAAGTTAACGGAGATAAATTCGAAGATTCATTCTGGAACAGTGGATCAATGGATATACTATACGACGACATGGTAAATAAGAACGACGACCCATTCGTTTCGGTATTCGTGACCGGCATGAAGGAGCTACGCCGCACTAAAACAAAAGTTAAATCGGCAATAGGGGGAATTTCTCTGAAAGATAGGATAGATCGCATGATGAGAGTGACCGTTGGCCGAGAAATTGATTACCTGGAAAGGCATCTCGGCTTCCTCGCAACCGTTGGCTCCACTGCTCCTTTCGTCGGATTGTTTGGCACTGTTTGGGGAATTATGAATAGTTTCGAATCCATCGGATTCGAGCAGAATACCAGTTTAACGTCGGTAGCTCCAGGAATTGCCGAAGCGCTGTTTGCCACAGCATTGGCCCTCGTAGTCACAATTCCCGCCGTTATCGCCTACAATAAAATATCGTCTGAAATAAATAGATATCAAAATAGATTGGACGCTTTTGTGGATGAATTTTCCGCTATTATATCGCGCCAAATCGAAGATACAGAGGTATAGAATGGTATTTTTAAAGAGAAGTTGGAATAAACGGCGTCTTACTCCAATGAGCGAAATAAACGTTACTCCCATGATCGACGTTATGCTGGTGTTGCTGGTAATTTTCATGGTCACCGCTCCGCTGCTGACCGTTGGCGTCAAAGTGAATCTTCCGACAGCCAACGCTCCCAATATCTCCGGGCAAGAAACTCCCATAGTAGTTCACGTAAACGGAGAGGGACGTATTTTCCTCGGTGAAATAGAGGTTGACTATCGAACTTTGCCGGCGAAATTAATGGCCATTACCAAGGAAAACATGGAAAACGCAAAGATTTTCGTACGAGGCGACCGCTCGCTCTCCTACGGAAAAATCATGGAAGTTATGGGATGCATCAGCAGTTCCGGATTTAAAAAAGTTGTTTTAGTGACTGAATTGCCTAAAAAACAGGTACAGAATGCTTCGAAACGACTGTGATTCCATTGCAAAGCGGTATGTTATAGGTTCAATAATACTGCATGCACTGGTGTTCGCTTGCAGTTCCATTTCGTTTTTTCAGCCGAAAAAAAGCGATCTTCTACTTGTGGATATTGAACTTGCAGGAGAAGGCGAATTGCAAGAAGCATTGAATCAACCTCAGGAACAACCTATTCCAGAAGAAATTCCTCCCGAGAAAATTCTAGAAGATGAAAAATCAGAGGAACAACAGCAAGAAAATGCAGAACCTGATGAAAAAGTAGAAGAACCTGGCGCAGATGAAGAAATTAATCCAGTTCAAGAAAATATGGACGAAAAAATAGAAAATTCACAAGAAGAACCAGTTCCAAATACCAACGAGGCGTCTCCAGAAGACGAGTCCATAGTCAAAGAGAAAAAACCTATCGTGAAAAAGCGCGACAAAAGAGCTCTTATGGATGTTATTAGAAAGGCCGAGAAGAAAAAAGCAAGAGACGAGGCTAGAAAAAAACTTCTAGAAATTGTAAGCGACACTACCAAAAGGAAGAGAAACGAGGACTTCGATAAGATGCTTGATAAAAGTATCCAGAATATGAAAAAGAAAGCGGGCAATGGAAAAAGAGGTAACGGACGCGGACGCGGCTCCGGAATCGGTCTCAGCGAAGGAGATTATGAAATGATTAGCTCGCAAATATATCCGCATTGGGTAGTGCCATCCGGCATTCGAGACGCGGAAAATATAATCATTGAAATGCGGGTTCAAATAAAAGACAATGGCCAGGTAATTCCGTCAAGCGTAAAAATTCTAGATGAAAGGCGCTATGCAACGGATTATATTTTCAGGGCCGCAGCAGACAGCGCTAGAAGAGCGATATTGGATGCTAGTCCGCTGAAAATACCACGCGATAAAATAGATCTGTTTAGGGATTTTATTTTGCGTTTCAATCTTAAAGAGGCATTGGGAGGATAAAAATGTTTGATTTTATGAAAAAAGCAGCTTTTCTGGTTCTGTTGCTAAAAATTTCGTACGGAATGGCGTTCGGCAACGATTCGGTGGTGATCAACGTAAATAAAGGCGTGATGAAACCGATTTCCATAGCGATAAATTTATTTGATCCAGCAGACGCTATCAAAGACAAATTTCTGCAAGTCGTGAAAAACGACCTTCAGGGGACTTTTTTATTCCGAACAATTGCAGAGCCTGCATTCATGCAAGATCTAAAAGGAATCAATGACGAACCAAATTTTCAACTATGGAAGACCATCAGATCAGAATACTTAGTAAACGCGGAAGTCGCGGTAAATCTCAAAAAAATATCCGTTAAACTAATTCTCTATGACGTCTTGTCTGAAGCCAAAGTTGGAATGATGACGATTTCCGGCGATGAAACAGATTGGCGCAAAATGGCTCACCTGGTGGCTAACAATATTTATGAACGCATCATTGGAGAAAAAGGATATTTCGACACAAAAATTTTGTACGTGGCTCTTCAGAAACGCGCTTTTGGAAAGAAAACTCATCGCCTAGCCATCATGGATCAGGATGGTTATGATCATAAGTTTCTGACTGATGGAAAAAATATAGTACTGACTCCGCGCTTTTCCCCCAACGGTAAAGAATTTTCATTTTTTTCGTACCGAGAAAAAATAGTGAACGGCCGCAGGATTCCTATATCCGCAAGCGTATATAGATATAATTTTGCCAACGGAAAAACAGAACTCATTGCGCAATTCAATGGTATGACCTATGCTCCCAGGTATTCTCCCAGCGGTAATTTGCTCATATTTAGTTTGTCGCACCACGGATCGTCGTCTATTTATACCTTTGATTTGGTTACCAAAAGAGTCACGCGCCTGACCAAGGGTCGCTGCATCGATACTTCGCCGTGCTATTCTCCGGACGGGAGCCAAATAGTGTTCAACTCGGACAGAGGCGGTACGCCGCAGCTTTACATAATGGATGCGGACGGCTCCAACATAAAGAGATTATCGTTCTCAAAGGGAAGATATGCCACTCCTGTCTGGTCTCCTAGAGGAGATTGGATAGCATTTACGAAATTTGGCGCCGGAGGCTTCTTCATTGGCGTAATTCGCCCGGATGGCAGCGGAGAGAGAATGCTGGCTTCAGGACGCCTCGTGGAGGGGCCGACCTGGGCTCCAAACGGCCGCGTAGTCATGTACTCGCATCAAGATTATTCTCGAAAAGAGAGAATCTACAGCGTCGATATAACCGGCTACAATAAACGCGAAATTTCAACTCCAGGCAACGCCATGGATCCTGAATGGTCGACAAAAGATGGTTCGCAATACTAGCCGTTGGCATAAAATAAATCCTGCGCGGTAATTTACGATTTTTTAACTTTCTAAGCCCTAATCTGTATGCGGCAATTGGGGTTGGTTTGGGTTGGTTAATTCACACGAAATCACTGAAGAAACATTGAGATATATGTGGATTATTTCGGCAGACTCTATATTTAAGAGCGAAATAAAAGGATTCGAAAAATACGCGAAAATCTCAGCCATGGAGTTTTCTACATCCAGGATTTCCCTTTTCGATGGAGAAAAAACTTCAGACAGCGCCATTTCTGCTAAAAATACGAGAATACACATGCCCTCTGGAGTGCATTCTGCAAGTATTTTGAGTCGCATGGCTAAAAAAGACGTAGTTCCCGAGATTTCCATAAAGAAACTTGCTTCTTTATCCGGAAACTTAGAAACTCTCGAAGAAAAAAAATTTTCCAAATGCATAGTCCATTCTTTTAACCAAATATTATTGCCAGACAAAGAAGAGATTACTTTCACATTTAGTTGCGCGTCATTTTTGGGCGCTTACACCGAGATAAAAAAAGACGGAGTTAAGGGAGGAAACGCAGCCGTTAAAATTGATTTCGCCACTTGGAAAATTGAAGATTCATAGTTAGGAAAAATTTTATGAGCAATAGCATCCCACTATTCGAAAAATTGACCGACGAAAATCCAGAGGAGCCGTTCGAAAAAACTCCTCGACGATCGCCGACTTTAGAGGATGTACGAAATTTCGTTCGCGAAGATTTAACGCGTTTATTAAATACAAGAATTGCTATTTTATGGAAAAATCGAAAGGATTTAACTCCATTTTCTTACGGAGCAAATATTACGGCGCCAACGTCGGCGGAAAATGTTTTTGAAATGCAGGAATTGGAAAATAGCATCAATAAAATAATCGAACTATTCGAACCGCGACTTAGAAACGCAAAATCCAAAATCGTTGGCTTCGGAAGCGATCCTCGCTCTCTGTTCGTAAATATTGACGCAATAGTAGAATTTGAAAATCAAAGGGCCCCCTTGTCGTTTCCGGTGGTGATAGAGTCATAGCATGATTAAAAACGATATAGACGTCCTATCAGAATATTATCAGTACGAACTTTCTTATCTGAGAACGGCTGGTCGCGATTTTGCAGCGCGATTTCCAAAAATTGCCAGAAGGTTAGATCTATCCCATAACGAGTCCTCTGATCCACATGTGGAACGTATGATAGAAAGCTTTGCATTTCTTACCGGAAAATTGCAAAAACAGATAGACGACCAGTTTCCAGAAGTCGCTGAAGCTATACTGGAGACTCTGTATGAACCGCTAACGCTCACAATACCATCCTGCGTTATGGTAAATTTCGACGTTGATCAGTCCAGAGCCGCAAAAGCAGCTGGCTTTATGATTCCGAGAAATACATTGCTTCAGGCCGTTAGCCATTCTGGAGAGACATGCTCGTTCAGAACGGCGCATGATTTGCCACTATGGCCCGCTGAAATTAGATCTGCATCCATTATTCAAAGAGAATCTCTTCCTGGTTATTATGCCAGATCAATATATTATCTAAAAATAGGAATAAATTACGGACAGAATGCGCAGCAATCGCCGCAAAAACTGCGCTTCTATATGCGAGCTAACGCTCTTCTGCGCGGCAAAATCTTCTCTGCAATTTTCTCAACGGAGGAAAGCGTTTTATACCAAAAGGATGAACATTTCGAATTTGTCCGGTCAATTTCTCCCGTTGGCCTGGACGACAGCGAGGCTCTACTTCCATATCCTCCTACGGTTCACAAAGGTTTTAGGTTTTTGCAAGAATATTTTGCATTTCCGGATAAATTTTATGGCTTTGATGTAGAATTACCCAAAAATAGAGACGTCACAGGAGATAATTTCCTTTATATACCAATGAGTTATGATATTTCTATGCCGGTAACGCCGGATAATTTTTCACTATCGTCCGTTCCTGCAATAAATATATTTCCCAAGGTAACTGAACCGCTACATTTGGACCATAAACAGGTGGAGTACTGTCTAGCGCCGGATTATCGTCGCTATTCCAGCCATGAAATCTACAGAATCGAAAAAATGGTAGCTGCGGATCCAAAAGACAACGCGGAGATATACATTCCTGAATTCTTCTCCTGCAATCATTATTCCACAAACGAACTTGGCGTTTTCTGGAAATCAAAAAGGAAAAATACATACGTGAAAGATGCTCTGGGCGAAGATACGTACGTTTCTTTCGTTGATATGGACTTTAATCCGCAGAATCCAGCCGATAAGGTATTCTACGCTTATACTTTATGCACCAATAGATACACTGCTGAACAAATCCCAGTTCATGGCGCTCTACAGATGGAATTATCGGCTCCCATAAGAAAAATTTATTGTCTGGATAGGCCTACGGTGCAGAAACCATCTCTAAAAAGGGGAGGAATACTTTGGAAATTGATCTCGGCGCTTTCGCTGAACTCAATTTCATTTAATAAAAATGGCATTAATAAAATCCGCGAAATACTGGAAGTGTTCGCCGACGCCTCCAGATCTGTCCTCGGAGGAGAAGTTGATTCCATTGTCTCCATTGATAGTTTCATCGCCACAAAACGTGTTGATGATCAAAGCTGGAGAGGATTCGTGCAGGGTTCCGAGATAGAAATTACCTTCGATGATACAATTTCGAATTTAGGCGTGCCGTTAAGCCTTATTTTAGCAAAATTTTTGTCATCCTACACGTCCATAAACACTTTCACCGAAGTATCGGTAAAAAATATCTCTAGAAATGGAGTTTTGAAAAAATGGGGAACGCAATTTGGGATCAAAAATTACCTTTGATCCAGTACTTACAGAAGTATCCGCAGCAATTTTCATTCGAAAT
>JAISOD010000059.1 GCA_031275895.1 Holosporaceae bacterium
TTAAAATATACGGTGACTACATCTTGCCGATTAATGATGAGTTCTTCTGCCTTCGAAAAGTCTAACTTTTCGCAAATATTTCCCAAAAGTCTTCTTATATATTGGCATTCATGGTAAACTGCTATGATAAAATCTTCGATAGGCGTCGTTTCCTCAATTTTTACTTGCAAATTAATAAAAACTGAAAACGATGCTTTAATAAAGCCTTAAATCATCAAAATTATAAAAAAAACCCGCACACTGCGTTAGAATTTCAAATTCGGTTCTAAGTTGTTCGAGGCGCCTGCTAAACCTACCGATCTACGCCTATTGCAGCGTTCGACATGGAGAGTTAATGTCTGAATCTGCCATTGTGAACCTATGCGGCGTAATCGGCGACTGGTGCTGCATAGGCAAAGATGCTACAATTCGCATATTATTTTTGAATTTTCGGAGCGATAGATGAAGTTAGCTAATCTCTGGATACTGTTTCCCGTGCTGTTGTGCGCTTCCTGCGACCCTTTTGCTTGGATTTTGGGCGGAACCGCCGTCGTTGGAAGCACCGCCGTTCGCAATCAGGAGGGAGTTTCCGGTAGCATTTCTGATACCGAGCTGCAAGCAAAGATAAATAATGCTCTCTTCGTCAGCGATAAGGATATTTTTGATAGAGTCGAGTTGGCCATCAAGCACGGAATCGTCGTCGTAATAGGATATATGCAGGATGACGCCCAGCGCGAGAAGGCAATGCAGATAATAAGAAACATTGAGGGCTGCAGCGAGGCTTACGATGAGACCAAAGTGCAGGATATGCCGGATGTGTCCAATTTTACCACGGATACCCTCATAACATCCCGTATTAAATCAGCTCTTTCGTTTGACGGTAACGTACATTCCATGAATTACGACATAACCACCGTGCGTGGCGTCGTTTATGTGTGCGGAACAGCGCAGACGCCCTATGAGCGCGACGTGGTGCTCAATCACGCGAGAACTACGTCCGGAGTGGAAAAAGTTGTGTCCTATATTAAGATAAATAAGAAAGAAAATAAAAGCGAATAGATAAAAGGGTGAAATCCAACAATGAACGCCAACATAAAGACGGTTTCGTTTCTTGGAATTAGCACCATAGAGATCGACGTGCAAATTCAGATGTTAAACGGATTGCCGGCTTTTACCATAGTGGGACTGCCGGATAAAACGGTGGCTGAGTCGCGGGAAAGAATTCGCGCCTGCCTCTATTCCATGGGAATAGCTCTTCCGTCGAAAAGAATCACGGTAAATCTTGCTCCGGCGGACGTTCAGAAGGAGGGCAGTCACTACGATCTACCCATCGCTTTGGCGCTGCTGACTGCTATGGGCGTCGTTCAGCAGGAGGATGTGGACAACGCCGTGGCCGTCGGAGAGCTTGCCCTCAACGGAGCCCTTGCCAAAGTTCCTGGAGTGCTTCCGGCTGCCATTTGGGCTAAATCCCAGAATAAGATTCTAATATGTCCGGAAGAACAGGCGCAGGAGGCCGTTTGGGCCGGAGAAAATCAGATATTGGCACCGGCGCATCTTCTTTCTCTGATCAATCATTTTAAGGGAACGCAAATTCTTCCGCGAATTGTGGCAAAAAATTCTGAATACACCGTAAAACCATCGCATATTGGCTGCTTCAGCGATATAAAAGGACAAATGACGGCCAAAAGAGCGATGGAAATAGCCGCTGCCGGAAATCATAATGTGCTTATGTTGGGACCTCCTGGGGTGGGAAAGTCCCTTTTGGCATCCAAAATTCCCAGCATTATGCCTCCCATCACGTCGGAGGAGGCGCTGGAGGTCACTATGATCCACAGTCTTGCCGGCATGATCTCCGATGTTGGACTTGTTACCGAGAGACCTTATCGAGCGCCGCATCATTCGGCTTCTCTGGTGGCTCTGGTGGGCGGCGGCGTTAACGCTAAACCGGGAGAAATCTCACTGGCGCATCGCGGAGTGCTATTTCTAGATGAGCTTCCAGAATTTTCTCGAACTGCTCTGGAATCTTTGCGACAACCTTTGGAAACTGGTAACATAACCATAGCGCGAGCCAATAATCACGTGACCTATCCGGCAAGAATTCAATTAGTCGCCGCCATGAATCCGTGTCGCTGCGGATACCTTGGCAATACGGAAAAGGAGTGCAATCTGGCTCCCAAATGCGGAAAGGATTATTTGAGAAAAATTTCTGGACCGCTGCTGGACAGAATTGATATCTTCGTTGACGTGCCGGACGTTAAAATATCAGATTTTATACAATCGCAGGAAAATATAGAAAAATCAGAAGCCATTAGGACGCGCGTTATTGCGGCGAGAGAAATTCAACTGGATCGCTATAAAAATCTCCAGCTAAGCACGAACGCCGAGGCGAACGGCCACGAGCTGGAGCACTATCTGACTGACGGAGCCAAAGAAGTTCTGTACAAATGCATTGACCGAGCAAAAATTTCCGCTCGCGGCTATTATCGGGTCGTAAAGCTAGCTAGAACGCTGGCAGATCTCGCTAAATCAGACGTAGTCGATAGGGAACAGGTCATGGAAGCTCTCAGCCATCGGAGAATCGCGTAATTCTGGAATCTGATGGTAGGTATGACCGTTCAAATTCAGTTTTTTTGATATTTCCATCAAAACATAAATAAATCGTTAACCATTGTGAATTTATTCTTTAGACGGCCCATTGGTGGCAAGAATTTTGCGAGTTAGGTTCATGCAGAGCGCCGGTAATTGTATTAGCAGGAATATCACAAACTTTACTGCGATGTTTGGGGAGTTTTGCACTGTCATTTTCGATAATCAGAGCGCCGTCATGCAAAAAAAAGACGACCTCGATCATGCAGCGCTGCATAAATCCATGAGCTCTCTCATAAAATTTATGCTGGAAAATGAGGAATTATCGCTGGGAGAAGACCTGAAAGACGTTGCCTACGTAATGGCAGCCCTCACGGACGAAATTTTTTTAAATATGGATTGGGATGGAAAGCAGTATTGGGAAGAAAATATGCTGGAGTATCGATACTTCGGAACTCAAATCGCCGGAGACGAAATTTTTAAAAGGATCAACAGATTAGTTCTGGAAAACGAGGCAATTTCTACGGAAAAAGCGGAGATTTATCTGCAGGCGCTGTCCCTCGGTTTTAGAGGAAAATACAGAGGATTAGAGGGCGAACAGGGAGAGATTGACGCCCATAGGAAGCGCCTTTTTGAATTCATACAGAAAAATGATAAATCCGTGTTTTTAATAGGATCTCGTCTATTTCAGAAAGAATACACACATACGATTCCAACAATTCATAGAAAACTACTGCCGGACGCTTCCATCATAAACTACATCAGCGCTTTTTTCATTTTTATGTTCCTGGTTATCAGTTCCGTTGTTTGGCTTTTTGAAACCAGAGACGTACGCCTGCTGCTTGCCGAAATTTCCAGCATCGCTATTCGAGAATAAGCGCTTTCTCTCCAAAGCGCAAAATCCTAAAAAAGAAAGAGGGCCGCGCGTCGGCGCAGCCCTCACTCTCGAAATCAGAAACGAACTCTTAGTACTTAACGTTGTAAGCCACCAAAGCGCGTATAACGAATCCGCCGTCGTTTTTAACTTTGACGTCCACTTCTCTATCAGCAACCAGGAACTTCGCAGTCTTATCCGCCTTAAATACGTACTGACCTTCTAGGCGAGCAGAAAACTTTTTGCAGAAAAGCTTCTCTACGCCAAGAGAAAGAGCCGGAGCGATCTTGGAGCAACTGCCCTCCCGTTCGCCGGTCTTCAGCGTAACTTTATCGTGCACGCCGGCGACTTTAAAGAAAACCAACCAACTATCCTTGATGACAGCGCCGAGCCTGATGCCAAGCTGAGCAGAAACTCCGTCGCTTTTCAGATTCCCGCTAACCTTAACACCACTTACGTCCTTCTCGAAATAGTTATCCTTGGACTTCGAGAAATCCAGCAAGCCTTCCGCGCCAACGTAGAACTTCTTAAAAGTTTTTCCGCCGCCGATAAGCACAGAACCGATAAAACGATTAACATTCTTGCTCCCGGAAATCCCTTCCGCCTCAGCTTTCGCCTCAGCTTTCGCTTTCAAAAAGCTACCGCCGACGCCGAGTCCCAGGTACACGCTATCAAAGGCGCACTGGCACGAAGGCGAACCTTCGTCAACGGCGGTCACCGCGACGTCTTCTGCAGCCAGAGTAGCCGCGTACGACAGAAACGCCGTAGCGGCAAACACTATCTTCTTCATTTATATCTCCATAACTAAACGTGGTCAGCATACATCCGCGCCCTTATTGCTAGCAACATTTTTGGCGACTATGTGCGCATTATGTTGCCAAAAAACCACATGCCTCATTTGAAAATTTAACAAATTTTTGTGAAATTTCACATTAAAGAAGGCGCTTACGCCGTTGACGCTATATTGTTGTTCATGGAATAGGGCGCAACGGAATCAAGCCCACTAAAATCTTTCAAAATTCAGTAACTCCATCCACGTAAAAGGGCTCCAACTTGAAGTCGATGCGCTTTTTATTGGCAAAAATCATCATGTGGTTTAGGGAATACTTCCTGTTTCCTATGATATATCCGCCTTCAGTTCCGTATTTTACCTCGACCCCAACGGAAGCTAGCCAATTCATGATTTCGTCCACGGTGGCCCATTTTTTTTTGGCGACAACTTTATAGCGTCGGCGCGATATTTTTCTTCCATAAACCGCCGATTCCTGAGCGAATCTATGGCCTTCGTCATAAATTTCCGCGCCGCAAAAGGCGTTAACAAATTTTAGTCTGTGTAGTCTTATCCTCTTATTTTTGAGCGGATGATAGATTTTGCCGTAATCGTAAGCCTTGTGCGTTGATAGTTTAATTTTGTCGGAAACATTTTTTTTGCCATTGTGTGTTTCGCACAACTTTTCTTCGGCTAAAATTTTTAACACATTGTTTTTTAATGGAATCATGTCCTGGCTGTTCCTTGTCTTTTTATAGCGCAATTTTGCCCAAAAAACACAAAAACAACCAAAAACGCGTCTATTTCAATGTGCGACGCAGGCATAGTATGGTAATAAAAACGCATTTTTGCAACATAAATTTTGCATTTTTTTGATTTTTTAAAATAATTCGCGTTTCCAAGAAAATAGGTCATTAAAATTTTATGATATTTAGAGTAAATAGCATTAATGTGGGAAATTAAAGTATGGACTTTATTTTTGTCTTTGTGGTATACATGTAAACATATTTATTGAAGAGGTATGACATGGCAAGACAAAGTTTAAGTCCGATGAAGAATCTTGATTTTCCAGAGGCAGGCCCGTTGGAAATGAAAACGAACGAGAGAGTCGGAAGAAAGAGGAAGGACGCTCCAATGACGCATCTCAAGTATCTGCGCAAGAGAAATGGATACACTCTAGAAACCTTATCGGAGGTTACGAGTATCTCTATTTCTTATCTGTCGCGTTTGGAATCCGGTTCCAGGAGGTTGAATACAGATCTCATCAGAAGGCTTTCGCACGCTTTTGGCTGCGAGCCGGCCGAGCTCCTGCAGGAAATTTCCCACGAGAGTCGAGTCATTACGCCGGTGGAGTTCAGTAGGAGAAGGAGATCCGACATGACCTCCCGAGAAAACGGCATACCTCTATATTGCGTCGCTCCTGACGCTACGGAGCCGTCTAGGCTTGCGATCAAAATTTGTTCGCCGTCCGAATGGAGACAACGTCCCGTAGAGTTGAGCACAAAAAATGAGGTCTTCGCCATCAAGGCAGAGGGCTATTTTAAACCTCATTTCAGCGCTTCCTCTACGCTGTATCTGGAGCCGTCCAGTAATTTGGTCCCAGAATCCACTGTGGTTATTCTGAATCGCGGAGAGATCATGATCAAAAAAATCTGGAGCATAACGCCGACAACGTTGCAATTGTGCGATATCGCCGATATCGAGCCACTGAAAAGCGGCAAAGTTTCCAGAGATAAATTGATGGAGATCGAGCGTAATTCGCCGGAGGCTACCTACAAAGTGGTCGGCTACTCGGACTTTGATCTGATCTAGCTGTTTAAAGAGCAACGGCTTTTCGCTGGTTTCGCCTTTGGCGATTTCCGAAAGTTGGAAATCCGTTGACTTTTTGCTTGGATGGATTAACATCTCGTTGTCGCATATCGCTAGGAAGGTGTATTAATGAGCAAACGCGTCGCTGCTAAGCATAAGATTGACAGAAGGTTGGGCGTTAACCTATGGGGAAGCGCGAAAAGCCCCGTAGCGGAGAGAAACTATGCTCCCGGACAGCACGGCACCAACAAGAAAAAGCCGTCTGACTATGGGGGTCAACTTTTGGCTAAGCAGAAGCTGAAGGGCTACTACGGTAACTTAACGGAGAGGCAGTTCCGGCGCGTCTATCAGAAAGCGTCCCAAATGAAGGGAGATACCAGCCAGAATATCGTTGGATTGTTGGAGCGTAGATTGGACGCCGTCGTCTATAGGATGAAGTTTGCCTCCACTGTCTTCGCCTCAAGGCAGCTGATCAATCACTGCCACGTGAAGGTTAACGGTCGTGTGGTGAACATAGCGTCCTACAGCGTAAAAGAAGGCGATCTTGTTGAAATCAAGGAAGAATCGAAGAAAAACGTTGCAATCCTAGAGGCAGCCCAATCAGCCGAACGGGATACTCCCACATACATGAACGTCGACTTGAAAGCCCTCAGCGGCGTATTTGTTAATATCCCCAAGCTAGAGGACGTGCCGTATCCGGTAGTTATGGAACCGAATATTGTCATCGAGTATTACTCAAGATAGTTTCGCAGTGAATTATGTGCCTGGTCTCGTTCCGCTGCCGAAATAGCTCAGATGGTAGAGCAACTGATTCGTAATCAGTAGGTCGGAGGTTCGATTCCTCTTTTCGGCGCCGCTTGAAATTTCAGGGGAAATGGCGATCTAGCCATCTTATACCATTTCCCGTTGCTAAATTCTCATTGTGCGCCGGATAGTGGCTGCAACCCAAGTCCTCTAAAAATCAGTTTGGATACTTTAAAGTGGGAAATGGTATTAAAAATTCATTGATTCCAAATTTTTGTGGCGGCATTGTGGTGTTTTTTCCATTTGCATGGAACGGCATGCATTTGTTTTTAGATAAATCTAAAATAATTTGAATGTACATTTTATTTACATGGAGAACACAGGATCTCTCCTGTTCTGTTATTGCACTTTGTAAGACTCGCCAGGTTCTCGGACCCCGGTTGAATTCCTCGGATCTCGCAATTATCGATCCGCTGAATGTTGCCTGCTTCCAATACGAGGGAATCGGCTTCAACTTTATCGAAACTTTTCGAGGCTCAATCACTTCACGCTTTCGCATTCCGGCTCTCCTTACTCTCTGTCCTACGCTTAATCCTGACGTTACCGTTTCGGATCCAAGAACTTGATAATGGGTGCTTGCTAGGCTCTACCATGCCGGCCTATCTCCGGCTGTACAATAACAACTTACAAATAACGCCCATTTCTGCGCGTTAAGTGAAAACTTCACCAGATTCCTCTGGTCTCGTTTTGCAGGACGCACCGCCAAGCAATTCGCCGCCTACGTGGGAGTCGCGCCCTCGCATTGCCAATCGGGAACTTCGGCGAACGGAAAATCGCACATCTCTCGAATGGGCGCAAAAAACATCCGAAAAGTCCTGTACATGAGCTCATTGGTCGTAAAAAATCATAATCCGCGCTTCAAGAATTTCGTTCAAAGATTGGAGAAAAAAGGAAAACCGCCCAAGGTCGTCATCGTCGCCATCATGAGAAAATTGATGCACATCTTCTTCGGAATACTCAAAAATAACGCAGCTTTCGATGAAAATCTGGCTTTCAGCGCTTGACTCCAAAGACGGTATCTTCAAGGCGAGGGGGCATCCATACACGCAAATCCAACGAGGAAGGATTGGATCAGGAGTTTAACAGTCTTGATTCTCAGCGTGTTCTGGCGGAACGCTACATCCAGAGCCAAGCGGGTAGGGGATGGACGGTGTTGTCGACACACTAGGCACTGTTAACAAACCTCTAGAAATGGTATGATGATAAATCATATTGTAGGAGGCATTCATGTCAGACAGGCTTTATCCCTTGGAAGAGAGGGTATTTAATGAGGAAATTTTGC
>JAISOD010000069.1 GCA_031275895.1 Holosporaceae bacterium
ATGGAGGCGGGTTTGATTTCGATTTTGTATGCGATATGGCAAATGTTTCGCCGGAAAATGTGAGAAGAAAACTTTTGAGAGAAAAAATACGTAGAACAAAAATAACTAACTGAAGGAATTAAAAATGACAAAAAGTACTGCGCTTTTAGAGCGCCAAGGGATGGCTCTATTCAATTTTTGGCTAAAAAGACAGCCAAAGAACAAGCGCGTCGGCGATCTTACAATCGGTGATTTTATCGAATTATGCAGATTTTTGATTGAAGAGGAGGATATCAATGAAAACAACTGATGCAACATTACAGGCATTTTTTTATGAGGGGAAAAAAGTAAGGACTGTTCAAAAGGACGGAGAGCAATGGTGGGTATTGAAAGATATCTGCAGCGTGCTTGGAATTAGCAATAGTCATGATGTAAGCGCTCGTTTGAAGGAAGATGAAAAGGGGGTAGATTTGATCGACTCCCTTGGAGGCCGCCAAAAATTCACAATTATCAACGAAAGCGGACTTTACAATGTCATTTTGCGCTCCGATAAGCCGGAAGCCGACAGGTTCAGACGTTGGGTTACTCACGAAGTACTTCCATCCATTCGAAAGCACGGAGCGTACATTACAACTTCAAAAATGGAAGAGATTCTAAACGACCCCGAGAATCTTGTTCGTTTGCTAAATTCACTCAAGACGGAAAACAAGCAACTCCAGCTACAGATTGAAAATGACAGACCGAAGATTTTGTTTGCCGACGCAATCACAACGTCTCATTGCACCATTCTTGTGGGAGAATTGGCGAAAATCCTCAAGGGCAACGGAGTGGAAATTGGACAAAATCGCCTATTCGAGCATCTTCGTAGACGCGGTTTTCTTATAAAACGCAAAAGCGCGGACTACAATTCTCCGACTCAAAAGTCCATGAAGCTCGGATTGTTCAGTATTCGCGAAACGGCTACTCTACATTCCGACGGCCACGTTTCCATTTCTAAAACCGTAAAAGTTACCGGAAAAGGGCAATTGTATTTCGTCAACTTTTTTCTTAACAAGGCCAAGCAATCGATCAGCGACAATCAGCAAAGCTTCCCGAACTTTCTCAATGAGATTGAGGAGACACTATGATACAGCAAATTAACGACCTTCTGGATGCAAAACTTATCGAAAAACATCGAAGCCGAGAGAAGAGAGATTATTTAGGTGCCTCCATGTTGGGAGATGAGTGCACAAGAAAAATCCAGTTGCAGTATATGAAGCACGAAATCGACATTTCTGCGCAAAATTTGCGAACTTTCGCCATTGGTCATTGTCTCGAAGATTTGATTGCGGAATGGATACGGCTTGCGGGATTTGATCTACGCACCAAAGATGAAAACGGAGAACAGTTTGGCTTTTCTGTAGCCAATGGGAAAATTGCAGGGCATGTCGACGGTGTGCTGAAAAATGGTCCCGATTTCTGCAAATACCCATGCGTGTGGGAGTGCAAAACTCTCAATAATAAAAGTTGGAGCGATACTGCAAAACGAGGCGTGCTCGTAACAAAACCACTGTATTTCACGCAGGTTCAACTTTATATGGCTTATCTAAATTTAGAGGAAAATCCATGTGTGTTTACGGCTCTTAACAAGGATACAAGTGAGTTATATCACGAATTGATCGTCTTTGATGCAGAGGCTGCTCAGAGATATTCCGACCGTGCTGTCCAGATAATCAAAGCCACCGAAAATAACGAACTTTTACCTTGCGTATCAGGCGACCCCAGCTTCTACAGGTGCAAGATGTGCGGTTTTCGTAATGAATGTTTTTGAGGAGGCCAAAAGTGATGGATGACTTTGATTTTGAAAGGGATACGGTTCCGGCATATAAGCGTCCCGGATTCGAGGTGAATCGGCACGGCGTTTTTTATCGCAATTTCGAGGAGATCAGGACTAGAGTTTGCGATTTCGTTGAAGTTCTGGCCATTGTAAGCAACAGTTCTGCAACGAGATGGGGCAAGTTGATTACATTCGTCAACGCCAGGAATCAGCAGAAACATCTTGTGGTTCCGATGAGATTACTCATGAGCACTCCACGGCGTTTAGCTGTCGAATTGTCATCTAAAGGACTGCGTATACTCAGCAGCAATCGTAGCATGAGTCTGCTGCACGAATATCTTACGGCTGAAAACCCAACAAAAAATGTCGTTTTAGAGTACCGAGTATCTTGGAATACCTCTGTGTTTGTAGAACCTCCGGACGACATTTCTTACTTAA
Organism: Holosporaceae bacterium; assembly: GCA_031275895.1. Taxonomy (GTDB): domain Bacteria; phylum Pseudomonadota; class Alphaproteobacteria; order UBA3830; family UBA3830; genus JAIRZM01. The sequence goes on from JAISOD010000069.1 coordinate 2,234, forward strand.
AACGGGAGGCTTTTTAGAATGAACGAAGAAAAACGGATATGCACGGATATGTTTTTAGAGCATTTTGGTTATAGAAAATTTGTTGAAATATCAATATATACAAGCCATTTATATCCATATATCCAACCTATCCTACATATTACATATATATAGGGGGTTTTCATGGAAACTTTGTTGAGAATATTTAAAATCCATTACATAGAAGTTCTAAAATATAACATAGACGACAAAAATAGATGTACAGCAATAGACAATAAAAATAGACGCATAGTAGCGGCAAAAATACGCATCGTAACAGAAAGGGGGGTATATGTCAGTGTTTTTTAGCGGATATAACGGATATTTGGTTAGAATCGGCATTAACTATTTGTTTTATAACGAAAAATCGCATAACCAAAACGAAAAACGAACCGGATAGACCCAACCATTTTAGTTAAAAACAGAAGCTACGGAGCACTGAATTGAACATAACATATTTTACGTATTTAGTATAGAGGGTCTTCATGGAAGCATTACTGAGAGCATTGCGAATATACGACATAGAAGCTCCGAAAGGCAACATAGACAACGGTCGTATGCATCGCTGGGGACGAAATAATCGCTGGTGGGTGAGACGTTTTGACAGTGGTTACGTATTTGGAGATTTCGTTATCGACTTGAGCACGCACGTATTCGACAGGAACGAACGCGAATACAGTAAAGCGGAATTGCGCATACTAAGAGCAAATATGGAGAAAGCTCGCAAAGAAGCTGAAATTGAGCAGGAGAAGATATACGATATAGCTTCAGTGAAGGCCAACAGAATATGGAATAACGCAAAATCGTTGATTTCTCATGGCTATCTTACTGAAAAGCATGTTTCTTCCCATGGCCTGCGGGAACATGAAGGACGTATTACAATTCCTTTGTACGACGAGAACGGCAAGATTTGGACTTTGCAATATATTTGCAAAAATCCTTTGTATGACGAAAACAACAAAAACAAGCAACCAAAATGGCATAAACGTTTTCTGAGCGACGGGAAAAAGAAGGGTTGTTACTACGTTATTGGAAATATTGAAAAATCAGATCAAGTCTTTATATGCGAAGGCTATGCCACCGGAGTGACAGTGCATGAATGCACAAATGAAGCAGTAGTTATTGCTTTCTGCACAGCCGGATTAAAGCCTGTAGCTCAGACAATTCGCAAAAAATATCCCTATGCAAAAATCGTAATCTGCGCCGATAACGACCAATTCCATGATAATGGCATAAATCCTGGAGTTGAGAAGGCAATAGAAGCAGCAAAGGAAGTAAATGCTCTTGTTGTGAAGCCTGAATTTGATGATATTTCTGATAAACCGACGGACTTTAACGATCTGTTCGCCTTGGCTTTCAAGAAAAGACAATTGATTTCCGACGGAACAGAAGCGGTAAAGGCAGCCTTACAAAACATGGTAAGTCTGGACAAACCTCTGGGATTCAGCGTATCAGACGATGGATTGTTATTTTTGAATAACAAAAATGAGCTTCAACGCATATCAAACTACATTAAAGTACTGGCTTTTGTGAAGAATAAGGGGAAAACATCTAAGCTGGTAGAGTTCAAAGACCACAAAGACAGACTTCTGACGACTGTACTACATTCTCAAATGTTTTCGAAGGGCGGCGATCAGGTCAGGATTCACCTCAGCGACATGGGATTCGTATATTCCTGGAATTATCAGGCCAAAAACAAGCTGGTGGAGTATCTGTCGGATTCAATTCCGGAAAAAGAGACTGTTGTAGCGAATACTACAGGTTTTTACGGGAAAGCGTATCTGCGTCCGGATATCGTAATCGGCGAAGCTTGCGAAGAAATAATGATTGATAATTCAATGGCTGATCAGGGATACGGCGTTAAAGGTACATTGGAAGAGTGGCAGCGTAATGTATCAGTGTATTGCGTTAATAATTCAAGAGTGACATTTGTAGTAAGCATTGCATTTGCAAGCATTATTCTGAAAATTTGCGGAGTCCCCAATTGTGGCTTTCATCTAGTGGGCAACAGTTCCTCCGGAAAAACCACATGCCTGAAAGTAGCAGCTTCTGTCTTTGGGAATCCGAGCTATGTTCTATCGTGGAATACCACCGATAATCGCCTTGAATCTACGGCTTTTAAGAGGAATGAGGCTCTGTTAATCCTGGATGAATTATCAGAAATGTCTCCTGCCCATAAAGCCGGAGAATTGGCCTATAAGCTTGCAAACGGCAGCGGTAGAGCAAGGTTGGACAAAGACTGCTCCGATAGAGAAATATTGAAGTGGAGATTACTGTTCCTATCGAGCGGAGAGATTGATTTATCAACGCATCTCGAAGAGTCTCACAAGATGTCAAAAGCTGGACAGGACATAAGGTTTATCAACATACAGGCAGAACCTGATGCAGACAGTTTCGGCGTTTTCGAAGATCTGCATAATTTTGCCGACGGATCAGAGTTCGCAAATCATCTCATAGAGAATGCTGCAAACTGTTATGGCTCAGCATCTGTCGAGTTCATAAAGCTCATATTGAAGGACATGAATTCAATCAAAAGTCAGTATAAAGAAGATGCTCAACTAATGAAATCCGAACATCTTCCACCTGACGCTAAGGGCCAAGACATGCGCGTATTTGAACGATTTATGTTCATAGGATTTGCAGGAGAGCTTGCGACAAGATACGGCATTACAGGATGGAATATAGGCGATGCATACGAGGCTGCGCTCAAATGCTTTTATTCATGGCTGGAAAACAAAGGGGGCGTTGGAGATCTGGAAGACAAGAAGATCATGGAACATGTGAAATCGTTTTTTGAATTGCATTGTTGCAGTCGATTCTATGATCTAAATGGCCTGAAAGGTCAAAAAGTAATCAACATGGCAGGTTACAGAGAAACGTTACACGATGAAACTACCTTCTACGTATCTCCATCGATATTTAAAAGCGAAATATGTAAAGGCTTTAATCGAAAATCCGTAATCGATCTTCTCATAAAAAACGGACTGCTTTTGCTAAATACAAGCGGCGAATATAGACAACAGAAATGGACACACGATGGCAATAAAAAGGTGTACGCGGTATCTGGCAAAATTCTTGCTTAGGCCAAATTGGATGAAAAATAGACGAACGGAGATAAAAATGACTATGAAAACCCATAAAAAGGACGAAAAAGACCCGAACAGCCCCGACTCGAAGCCCGAAAAATTGGCAAAAATCATGTATGAGGGAATCGTGCGCTACGTGAAGGCCAAGAACGCTCGTGTTGGAGAGAAAAATGCGAAATTTATGCTTGACTCCGACCGCAAATGGAGAGTTAATGTGCCTACCAAAGATTATTGACAAAAGGAGATATAACATGAGCAATAGTGACAAAGATTTGCGTATAGTCAGGCAGATTATGGGCTTGCAGGATAAGAAAACGCCGGAGTTGAAGTTGCTGTGGCAGAAGATGTTCGACCATCCGCCGGCCATCGACAGCCGACAACACATGATCGCAAAACTGGCTTATCGCATTCAAGAGCTGGCCTACGGCGGAACGGACGAGGCCACTAAACAGAAAATTCAGGCGGCAGCCAGGGAGATAAAGAGACCAAAGGCCGTGTGCAGCAAGAAGTTTAGACCGATGATCGGCACGAAAATCATGAAAGAGTATCGAGGCGCGCTAATTGAAGTGCTGGTAATTCACGATGGCTTTTCCTATGCGGGAGAGGTTTATAAGTCTCTGTCTGCAATAGCCACGAAAATAACGGGAACTAAGTGGAACGGCCTCAAGTTTTTTGGGATTTGTGGAGCATAAAATATGAATAGTAAAGTTAACGGATCGAACGTCACGTTCGTCAGATGCGCAATTTACACTCGAAAGTCCAACGATGACGGTCTAGAGCAGGAGTTCAACAGCCTCGACGCTCAGCGATTATCGGCGGAAAATTACATCGCCAGCCAGACCCACGAGAATTGGCGGCTGGTATCGAAACACTACGATGATGGCGGCTTCTCGGGCGGCAATATGGACAGACCCGCTCTGCAAGAGCTATTTGACGACATTAGATCTGGCCTTGTCGACATGGTTGTAGTCTACAAAATCGACAGATTATCGCGTTCGCTATTCGACTTTTCTAAAATTATCGAGCTCTTCGAAAAGCACAATGTTGGCTTTGTCTCGGTAACTCAGGCATTTAATACATCGACATCATCCGGTAAGCTCATGCTCAATATGCTCCTTAGTTTTGCCCAATACGAACGGGAACTTACCGGAGAACGTATTCGAGACAAATTCGCATCATCTCTCAAGAAAGGCATGTGGATGGGCGGGGTCGTAATGCTTGGCTACGAGGTCAAGGAGCGGAAGCTAGTTATAAATGAAAATGAAGCCAAGATTATCAGGTTCATCTACAATAAATTCATAGAAACCGAATCCTACTGTCGGGTATGCCAAATGCTCAACAATGCCGGACACAGGACTAAAATCAAGAAGCTGAAAACCGGTGAAGCAACTGGCGGACAAATGTTCGAACCGAAGGCGGTGCAGCGCATCCTGAAAAATCCCTACTACAAGGGCTGCGTTAGCCACAAGGGCAACGTATATCAGGGCGAGCATGAGGCCATCATCGACGAAGAAACCTGGAATAGAGTGCAGGAGATTTTCGCGAATCATTCAAGTAATGAAAAAGTGAAATACGCTTCTCCCAATCCCGCCTTACTTTCCGGCTTAATAAGATGCGCAGCTTGCAATTGCCTCATGGGCGCAGATTCCGCGAAAAAAGGAAACATTACCTACAGATACTACACCTGTTATAATCATAAAAAATACGGAATCTGCAAGGCTCAGCACAAAAGTATCCCGGCAGACATGCTCGAACAGAACGTTATCGACGAGGTCTTGCGTATCTTGAAATCTCCGGAAGTAACGATGAAAATCAATAAATTGGCTGAACAACAGGAAGATGTAGAAAAGGCAGAGCTTTTTAACGCAGTGAAAAATTTACATGAATCCTGGAATTACTTATATCATGCCGAAAAACGAAAAATACTCGCACTTATCGTGAAAAACGTAGATATTCTAAACGATGGCATCAAGATTAATTTGAATTTAGAGGGCTTCGACGGTTTTTTGCTGAATTTGGCTACAGGAACATAACATGAACCAGGAAGTCTTCATACCGCTGAAAATAAACACCAGAAAAGGCAGAGCTGCAATAATCATAAAGCCAAAAGATTATTTTGCAAACACGCCACTTTCCAGACTTCTCGCAAAAGCCGAAATATTGGAGAATCAACTAATTAAGAGCGCAGAAAACGGCGTTAGTTTGAAAGAATTCTGCGAAGTAAATAAAATCTCACCGAGATACGTAAGATCCATCATTTCCATGAATAACCTATGCCCGAGGATAAAGCAAAAGATTATGGATGGCGAAATACCAAAGCATTTGAATGTCGAGAGAATTAAGAATCAGGTGCTTCCGTTGGTGTGGAGTGAGCAGGAGGTGTGGTTTTCTCAAAAATAATACCAATATTATTGTAAAATAACGAAGCAACTACAAGCTACTAAAATATAAAGCAAGCGATCTTGCTACCTATTTTATTATCAATAAATCTGTAAATATAGATTCATAATTTTTTTAAGAGACATCTAAACACTGTAGCTAACAAAGCATTCCATTTGCCACCATGTTTAAAAAATAATCTCAAAATCAGAAACTCACGCGTCATCAAGAAGAACAAATGCCCTTATCAACCACTAAATCAGATCTCTCTTTTTTTAAAGCTTTTCAATAAACGGCTCTTTTAGTATCAATCCTTGAGAAGAGTGGTCAAAAAATTTAAAAGAGCTTTGTTGAGCCTCTATACGTTGTATCACTTTTATTCCTGCGACTAGTATTTCCAGCATTGAATTATATTCAAAATAAAATGCTCCCAGTAATGTGGCTTTCACATAATCCTCAATGGGATATTCTTTATCATAGACTCCCTCATCATAAGCCTTTTTAACTCTATCATAATGTTCTTTAAGCTTCCTTTCTGTATAACTAAGAGAATCATCAAGAAACTCGCTTTTAAAAAAACCTTGACAATATTTTTGCATAAAACTTAGAGCAGCAGATGCCTCTGAAAATTTTTTAACAGAAACATTTGAAGCACATTCGACAAGAGTTGAGGACATTTTTGCTTCAAAATTCAATGGAAGTTCAGAATTTACATCAGCAGGTTTCATCATAGCAACACTCCAATTACCCGTCAAAAACAAACAAACAAGGCCAGATTTAATCAAATTCATATCACTATCTCCCTAATATGCACCCTACTGCTATTATACCAAAAATTTATAAATTTTTCAAACTTACAAATAGCTATCACGATGTACACCATTTATAAAGATCAATATACAACAATTACCATATACAGTTTTTATCTTATTACAAAACGACTGTAAGTAATTTTTGCAATATATTCCTGGTCCCCAATCTCCTGTCGAGCAGGGAGTGGATCCTGAATTTTTTAAATAAATCGTAAGTGTTTCTCCAGAATGCTTCGACAATAAATAATATATAAATCCTTGAATGTGGTTTGCTGGATCTTTATGTCCAGTAATCTGTTGTAAAAATGCAATTTCTGAATGAGGGAGAGGAAGATAGATGCTTCTTTCTGCGTGAGAAAGAGTGCTAGGAACCCATAATGGTTTTGTTGTTGCTGCAGATGATGAAAGAAAGCTAGATTCTTTTGCTACATAATTCCAATCTGATATATAGTTTGTAACTATACTTTCAGTATCAGATATCTTTTTTTCAAAACTAATTGCAGCCGTAGTAGCGTGTTTTACAGCAATACTTGTATCTTTTTCAGGAGCACGTATTGCGTTTAAAATATTATTATTGATTTCTTTTCGCCATCTGGATGGCAATGCTTCTTCCATTCCAAGGGAATTTAATGGAATTACAAACAATAACATCAAAAAATGATACAAAATTCTTTGCATAATATTTAGTCCTTCTAGTATGCTACTTATCACATTATAGCATTCAATTTAACAAAAAATTAAAAATAATGGATAGATTATAGTTTTTTTATTAACGCTTTTTTTCAGATCCCATCCGCATAGCTGGTGACACTTTCGGCAAGAACTTCTCAACACCCCATTGAAATTACGATAGAATTTTCGGAGCAGAACGGAGAATCGTAAAAGTTCGTTTTCAAGGACATCAACCTAGTGCGCGGATTGTCTCCGAAAAAATGTAGCTAACTGCTTGTAATTACTGCGAAATCCAAAGTAGCAGTACTGGAGAACGAGTTCGTGTTGAGGTACGTCCACTCCACCAGGTTTTATAGCAAAATCGGAGATAAGGTAGTTGCCTTATATACATACAGCCTTATGGACTCCT
>JAISOD010000016.1 GCA_031275895.1 Holosporaceae bacterium
CCTTTCATCTTCTTCGGAATTTCGCTGGCACAAGATCGTCGTTTGACGGATTCCTCATGAGCAAATCTAAAATCATAGCGATAACTCCTTGAATTCCTAACTATTTCTCTAGAGATGGAAGACTGGCTCACGCCGATCTCTAACGCAATTTCTCGCTGCGTTTTTTCCATTGACAGCAGAATGTGCATCTGGCAACGTTGTTCGTAGGTCATGTGATGAAAGTTTTTTTTTAACATTGTTAATCTCCTGGTTTGTTTCAACACGAGATTAACTTCTTCACATGGCTTTTCCTACCTCTTCTTGATACAACTTAACCGCGATTCCCACGCTACATCAACTGCTTCTACCTTGATGCATTTCATGGTTGAATGGGCGAACGACTGTCGGAAACGTTTTTATGATACGCCGATTGATTGGATTTATCAATGGCGATGCGTTTACCCTCGTTGAAGGTCTGCATTGGCGTTTTTCCGCGGCAATATTTCCCCGAATGAGGACGCTCGTAGTTGTAATGTCGCAACCAAGCGTCGACGTCGGTTTGCAGTTCCTCCAACGAAGCGTAAATCTTCTTGCACAGAGCGGAGTCGTAGAACTCGTTCTTCATGGTCTTGTAAAATCGCGCGCAAATCCCGTTTGTCTGCGGCGTGTAGGCCTTGGTTTTGCCGCGGTCAACGCCCTCTATGCTAAGAAAAAGCTCATAGGCGCGATTCTCCAGACTTCCGCAGTATTCGGTTCCACGATCTGTCAGCACGCGCAGCAGAGGAATTTCTTGTTCGTCAAAGAACGGAATAACCCTGTCGTTCAGCATATCGACCGCCGTAATGGACACAATCTCCGGTTCCTGATGAGATTCATCAGGCTTATTTTGTCTTTTTCGGACAATCGCTACTGCAGATAATTTACAAAAAATTCACCTTTGAGATCAGATGGGAGCCTCTTTTCAAAATTTCAATGCCTTGAAAACTCCTTCTTCAGCGGAGACTATTTAACTGCGCTCTTTTTTCCGTAATTATGAAAGCGCGTCTGTATTTCAATCTCTTTATGGTAGATTCTCAGCTGCTCTGCAGCGCAGTTAATAAAAAACACAAAATCTACTCAATACCCCCTGCGCTTGCACTGGGATTGTTTAATAAAGCTCGCCTTTTCGAGAGATTTGACGGAAATCTCTATCTTTCCAGAGGGTGAGTTTTTTCATATATTTTCAGCAGACTTCCGTCGTCTATGTCCGTGTATATTTGCGTACTGGATAATGATTCATGTCCTAGAAGTTCCTGTACGGACCGCAAATCGGCTCCATTTTGCAAAAGATGAGTAGCGAAACTATGACGAAACGAGTGAGCGCTGGCATGATCTGGCAAATTGTAAATTAGTCTCAATTTCTGCAGTCGATTATCCACAGTGGAAGCCTGCAATTTCTTACCTCTGACTCCTACAAACAAAAACCCCTCTTCGAGATTATGAGGACAGCTGGCGACGTAGTGCTTTATCCTCTCCAGGACTAGCGGCAACAATATCGCGATGCGTTCTTTCTGACCTTTTGCGCGTATTTTTATTTCCGACGCGATCTCTCGGGTTTTTATGCTCAAAGCCTCGTTGATTCTCAGTCCAGTGCAATACAACAAACTAAAAAGGGCTCGATCCCGCAGAGTCACCCATTCCCTATCGCCATCAAAGAAAACATCCAGGTTCAAAAAATTAAAGAGCGCGCTTTTTTCTATTGGTTTCGGCAGTAATCGCGCCAATTTTGGTCTTCTAACTGAATCAATAACTCTGAGATCCACGAGATTGCGTCTAGCTAGATATCTAAAAAACGACTTTATGGACGATAGGGCCCTAACATTGGAGCGCGCCGCCAATCCACTGCCAATGCGCGATGAAAACCAAGCGCGGAAATCCGAAATTTTTAAATTTCTAAAAGTTTCCAGAGAAACTGCTTCTCCCAGATGCTCTTCAAGAAATTTTTTAAAGAAAAGCAAATCCCGCTTGTAGGACGCGACCGTGTGAGGCGAGTAACGCTTCTGCACGGCCAGCTCCAATACCCAATTTTGAATTATATCTTCCAGAATCAAATTTTATTTTCCCAAAAATTAACTGCCATAAAAGCGCGCTCTTTCAGGCTAGACGAGTTTAAAGCAAGAATCAATTACTAAAAGATTTACCAACTGGTTCCCAATGTTACGGTTGATTTTTTGTTATCTAATTGTATTTCAATGGAATTCTTATATATGTTCAGCACTTCCCAATCGTCTATTTTATCTCCGACGCCGTACCAGGCGTTATTGACATAAGCTCTGTAATTGTCGAGAATGCATAGTAGATTATGTTTTTTGCGCCTCTTTGAATTGAATAAATTGATAGATTTTGAATCAGCTGTAGATTTTTGCTCAGTTATTTCAATGGAACGCTCCGCTTCTTTTTCATCAAAAGAAAAAATTTTGCATTTTATTTTTACCAACAACTCTCCAGGCTTAGACTTTAGAATTTTTATCGATTCGAACACAATAATGCCGGTAGATTCGCGCCATAAAGCATCCAAAAATTTATAAATTAGACATTCATCCGAAACATTGAATTTTATTTCCATTATTTTTTCGCGAGCGTCAACCTCGTTATTTATCCTAAATAACACTTTTTGCAGCGAAAATTTTTGAGCGATTTTTTCCACAAGGTTTTTTATGTTTATGTTTCGATTGAAAATTTTCTCCTTAGATTTCAATTCGCTCCATGACGTCGCACGAATTGTATTTGCCAATTCCACTATAAATCTGGCTTTTTCGACCAATAGACTTCTTTTATTTTTTAAATCGTCCAGTTCCCAAAATTTAATAAAACATGCAAAACAAAGTATTAATATCGTAAAAAATATATAGACCGCCATTATTTTATTTTTATGCATAGCAATACGCCAAATTTTTTATGCGCTCCCAGTTCTTCGTATTCATCATCGCCTGTTTCTAGTTTTTCTAGTGATATTTCAAATCCTTTCAGATGTGATTTCTGTAATTTTTCTAGTTCTTTCTTACTCAATAGCGTTTTTATTTGCGCAAAATAGCAATTTTCCACATATAATTGCTCGATAGGAATATGATTTTCATGGCAGAGTCGCGATATTTTTTCTAATTCATTCAGCGGGTTATGAGAATTTTTTAGAATATCTATAAACCGTTTCACAAAACAAAAATTATTGACGTTTATCTTTAGATGAAAATTTTGCGTGTCGACGATCGCAGCTTTATTCAGCTCCATTATTTTTTGCTCTTCATTGGCGATTTCTTTATGAATGGTTAAAATGGCGAAACACAAGATACACATAGCTAGAAACGCTAGATAATAAAATTGTTTCATATCAAAATATTGCATCAACCAATTTTTTCGCAAAAATATTTTTTTTATTTTTTTTCTATTGGAAAGAAAGTACATTAGCTTTGATTCGCCATGTTCTTCCAACTTAAATATCTCGAAAGATACGTTTTGGAGTGAAAGCGTCTCAATTCCCTGCAACGCAGTAATAATCTTTATTGTTTCTTCTAGGCCGAATCTTTTTAGGAAGATAATTGTTTTAAAAATCTCTTCGCATATATCTGAATTATTAGATAAAAATCTCGAAAAAACTATTCCGCGTCCCATTCCGGCGATGATTCTAAGATTCCCGTGCTCATGCTCTGCAGCGTAAAGCCACCAAGTCTCGGCTTCAATTTTAGCGACGCTTTCACAAAACTCAGCCACAACATTTTCCATCAAAAATATACCATCTTCATGGAACAATCGATGAAAAAATTCGCAATGTTCGAGGGAATTTTTCTGGATATAAAATGTGCTTTTCTTTAAAAAATTCCAGCGATTGCTATGCACCAAAAAAGCAGTCTCATTGTTTGACATGGCCTTTTTTTTGCAGCGCAAAATCCTATAAGCTTCCAGTAGCGAACAATTCGGTAATTCTTCCAAGGAAAAATCTATATTCCTTAAATCTAGTACGATCCGATAATTTTCGTGACGTAGCAGAAAATTGTCATGAGAGAAAAAGGCTGCCTGCTCTTTTCCATCGAAAATTTTCACTCCGTTTTCGCCGCACAAAGCATACATATCAGGCTCCGGCTACTTCTACATAGCTGTAGATTGGATAAAATAAACTGCACAAAATGAAGATTAATATAAAACCTGTAAAAAGAGTTAGCCCAATACTCAAGAATTGTCCCAACGACTCGATTTCAAACCGTATTTCCTTATATTGCGTCTCGCTTGCATGCTCGAAACTAGAGATCAGATCATTGCCCTCTTCTCCAACATACAGAGCCATTAGCAAACTTTGCGGCATAAATTTTGTTCTGGAGAACGATTCAGCTATTTTATATCCTTCGATTATGCGTTCACGAACGTCCTGCAATTCGGTTTTTATACTTTTCCACCGAATAGATTCAATTGCTAAATCAAGCGCTTCAATAAAATCCAATTTTGCAGCCAATGCTATGTGTAATATTTTACAAAATTGCCACAGTGAAATTTTTAAAATTAATGTGCCTATCTTTGGCAGTTTAAGCAGAAAATTAGATAAAATACGACGACCGTTCTCGTTAAGCGAAAGTACTAGAGCAATCAGCAACGCCGAAATCGAAAGAAAAAATATAATTTCCGACGCCAATGGAAGCCAGTCCAGCGTTAATTTTGTTAGCAGCGGAACTTCTCCATGGCCAAAATTTTGTACTAGCTCGGCGACCTGTGGCCCCAATATCCATAGACTTAGAATCAGAACCAATAGAGCTACAATCGCCATGAAAATTGGGTAAGCTACCATGCGTTTTACGCTATTTTTCCACTCAGTTTGCAATTTTAAAAAATTCAAAATACTGAGAATGACTTCAGAAGTTTTGCCGGTCTTTTCCGTAGATTTCAGCAACCCTACCGTTACGTTATTGAAAATATTTTTACATCTTTCGAAGGCATGGCCTATGCTTTCTCCATTTTTTAGAGCGTTAACCACGTTCAAAAGAGATGCGCTCAGCGTTTTGTTGCCATAAAAATCGATGAACGATTCGATGGCGTCGTTAATTCCAACTTTGCACTTCAACTGAAAACTTATGTGCATAAAAAACATCAACATGTCTTCGATATTTACTCCTAAAGAAGGGAAATATACCCTTTCGAGATATATTGGCTGATAATGTTTCCCATGCAAACTTTTGTATGCGCATTTGTAGTCGTCAGCTAAAACGGATCCATTTTTTTTCGAACCATCTTTGGTTAGGATTTGGTATCTATATATTGGCATCTCCCAAAATCCTTTTAATTTCAGCACGATCGGTCAGATTGCAAGCTATGGCTTTTTCGGCGGACTCACGGAAAGTTTTATCAACTTCGCAAATGTTTATATCTTGTTGTTCCAGCAAATTATTTTTTAGTTCCTCGGAAAAATACAAATATTCCGTTAGCGGGAATCTATGACAGTACTCTCCATTCTTTAGATATCGCGCCAGCCGTTGGGAAAAAATCCCTATCATGGGCGGCACAAAATCCGATAATTTTAGCCCCAAATCCAGTAGCCGGCGCAGTCCTTCGATGGGAGTTGCGGCATGCAATGTCGCCATAACCAGCCTGCCGGTCAAGGAAGCTCGAAGCGCGCTCGACGCCGTCGCTTCATCTCGAATTTCTCCTACCAGCATCACGTCAGGATCTTGCCGAAGAATGGAACGCACTCCATCAGAAAAAGATAGTATTCCTTCCTCTCGTAAATCCAATTGCCTAATGCCTTCGATTTGATGTTCAACCGGATCTTCCAATGTCATGATGTTCAAGGAGATCGAATTTATTTCCTTCAGCAGCGAATATAGAGTAGTAGTTTTTCCGGAGCCGGTAGGTCCTACAATGATGAAAATTCCGCTGGGAAATGAAATTGCCCTTTTCAACCATAGAAAATCTTCCGGTGGGAAACCAAGCTGAGAAAGCGACGCGACGCCGTCCGATAGATCAAAAATTCTTACCACAAAATTTTCGCCAAAGATGCCCGGATGTGTTGATATCCTTAAATCTATAGTTTTTCCTGCCAGACGTATGCGCGTATGACCGCTCTGAGGACGACGATTTTCAGTAATATTAAGATTGGCTATTAATTTTAGCTTTGATCTTATGCGCGTCCATGATTCTAGATCTAATGTGCGCAGCAGGCGCAATAGACCGTCTATTCTTAGGCGTACGCGCACTAAATTTTCCAGGGGCTCGAAATGAATATCGCTTGCCTTCGCTTCCACGGCGTCAAAAATAATTTTATTTAGCAGCAACAGCGGATCTGTCGTTACGGAATCGACGTTGCATTTCATAATTTCTAAAAAATGTAAAATTTCAGTCTCTTTTGCGATGAAAAACTCAACATTTAGATCTTTAAAAAGCATACGAATAGCGTCGATGGCGCGCAGATTGCCTGGGTCTGAAATCGCTACTTTAATTACGCTACTATTGCGAAAAAACGGTATGGCCAAATACAACGAAGAAACATTATAGCCAAGAGACGTTAAGGTATTTGTGTCAATATAGAGGAACTCCAGTGAAATAGCTTCCATAGCGTACATTTCCGAAAGAATCTTCAGCAACGCGTCTTCCGCTAAAAATCCTAGACTTACAGCCGCTTGACCGAATAATTGCTGCGAATGTTCCTGAAATTTTGCGACTATTCCTATTTGCTCGGAAGTTAATAACCCCTTCCCTAATAGCGTATCGCCAATGTTTTTGAATGCGACGTCATTCACAGTTTGCGCCTTTCCAAATAGAGTCTTTGGTATAATTTTAGCATTCATTGGTAAGGAAAGTTTTAATTGATCGCTAGAAGCAATTTTTTGAAAAGATCGTTTTGAACGCCAACAAAAAATTAAATTATGCATAATTCTCATTAAATGTTATAGTTTCGGACATGTGTTGTCCCCATCGTCTAGAGGCCCAGGACGTCGCCCTTTCACGGCGGCAACGCGGGTTCGAATCCCGCTGGGGACGCCGCCTCAAATTTCAGGAAAAGATAGCGATTCAAAAGCCTCCGCAAAAAAGAAATCTCAAAATTTGCCCCCATTCTGCCCCCATTTTTTAATTTTGTTTTAATATGTTTTTGTTTGCGCTGTACGCATGTGGAACCCGGATCAATTTTTATAATCCGGTTCCATGGCGTGTCCTGGTGCATTATTTTTTGCTGCATATCAGTCTTGATTTGGTTCGTAGCCATTCGATGACGCTGTCCACCGGATACATCCGTTTGTGAGCTATTATGACAGAGTTCGGGATTCCGATTCCATTATTGTCAAGCTTCGCCATGTTTCTCGGGTGCAGGATCCCGCCAGTCAGGTTCCACAGATCCTTTCTGGAAACGTATTGCTTTTTGCATGTTTCTTTTAATTTATCGAATGCGTCCATAGTTGCCTCCTGTTTTTGTTCTTGCCTTTAGCCACTTAATTACGTTGTCGACTTCATAAAACACTCTGTTACCAATGCGATACCTCGGACATATTCCGTCGCCGCGGGCATCCATAGTGTTCATGCTGCTTTGTTTGAGTATACCGTCCGTAAATTCAGATATGCGGTCGCGAGATACGAACGGTGAGGGCCACTTGTCTTTAAGCTTATCCAAGCCGCCCCCATTCTGTCCCCGGGTTTGATTATTTTTCTCTGGTATATCAGTCATTACAGTATCCTTTCCAAGCTTAGATTTAATGTTTCGGTCATTTCTTTCACTCCATGTTTTTTAGTAATTACGTTTCTATATCTTTGCCCCCAAGACAAATAATTATATTAGGGAGGAATGTATGCGTGTGGTTGAAGTGCAGCACCGTTGGTATTTTTGAGTTTTGGAGAGGTTATTTTAGGATAATGGCTTTCTTTTGGCCTGTAGCCCCTGTTGCAGAGGGCTTGAACCCCGTTACCGGTTGGTACCGGCATGTTACCGGTTCTAAGCCCCTCAAAAATGAGGCTGTTACCGGTGTTACCGGTAACCGGAGATATAAGGGTTAGTTTTTTGTGTGCCGGATACCCTTTATAAACCAAGAAGGTAAAGAGTATATATATATTACTGATTAAAGCACTTCGTGCTTCCGGTAGGATGATACTTTTTTCGCAAAATTTCAAGTGTTTTTCATATATTTTTTTGTTTTTCATTGTTGTTCCTCGTCTGCCAGCACTTTGCTGTTGAACACCAACATTCGTTTGCTCTTTTTCCCGACCCGGACAACTTTTGTGAAATGATCATCGCCATCATCACGCTTCAGTATTCCCAGTCCGTCGGCCAGTTTAAGTATGTCATCGATATCGGCGGCAATTTCTCGCTTAAGAGCGTCTTTGAGGCGTTCCGGGTAGGCATAGAAGACCATGCTGTCATCAACGTCTTTACGGTATCCTATGGCTTCGTTTGCGATCTTTTGTTCGAGTTCGTTGTATTGGTTTAGCTGCAAGAACCGGCTGCACTGATGTTTCTGGAAGAAGCAGCGCAATGAGTAGAGCAGCTTTTTTTCTTCTTGGTTTCCGTAGCCTCCCTTTCGGGCGATCCACTCTTTGAAGAAGAGCATGGAATGTCGGATTGTCTCGCCCCGAGGCCATTCGGTGATGCCGTATTGTGCGGCGAGTTCTCCGGCGAATCCGACGGCGAAGAACAGATCGAAGACGCGATTATCCTGTCCGTCGGCGTTCGGAGGCAAGGCTTCTTTTTTGGTTAATTCCAGCGAGTCTTCGAAATCGCGAATTATGTTTTGTTTGTCTTTCATTATGCTTCCGACATACTTCGGCAGAGGGGTTCCGTAGTAGCGTTCGGTAGCGTTGAGCAAATGTTTGATCAGGGCGGTCGGCGTTGCGAATCCGTGTGTATTTTCGATGAGACCGCATTTTCCGTTGGGAATTGCGGGGACGGCCAACAGGCGGATATTTTGGCCCGCCATGGCGGCGATTCCGGCGGAAGCCATATGTGTGTTCAAATCGATTTCTCCGGCAGCCAGCAGGGCTATGCGCCAGGTTTTGGGCTGTTTTGCGTCGCCGGAAGTGTTGGCGCGGGTTTTTCCTGAGCCGTTGGCGAGCATATAGACGGCGGCTCCGATTTTCTGAGGGCTCATTTCTCCGAGTTCGTCCAGGATCAACAGCATATCGTTGTGGTTAAAAGCGACGTTTTCGAGTCCGTTGTCGGTGGCGCGCCATGATTTCACGTAGGCGTGGGGTCCGTAGACGGACGCGGCGACGCGGAGGGCGGTTGTTTTTCCGGTGGAGCTTTTGCCGACCAGTTGTATGCCGAAGTTGGGACGGTCGAGTATATACAACAGCGGGGCCGCAAAGGCCGCAGAAACGGCGAGAACGAGCCTTGAGTTGCCGCTGCACGGCTTTCCCACGTTTTCGCGCCAGTCGTCGAGGGAACCGCTTGCGGCCACGTGCGTTGATCCGAAGGCGGTATCCAAAAACAGGTCTTCTTTGTGTTCATCGATGCTGATGATGCCGTTTTCCGTCAAGAAATTTCCGAGGATCCAGCCGTTTTTTCCGGTAGTTTTGGTGCTGTTTTCCGGCAAGCAGTTATTGATATAGATCAATATCTTTTTGGTCGGGGCCTCGAGATTGATGTGCAGTCCGGCTCCGGCGAGGTCTTTCAGGATTATTTGGGCGTTGCCGCAGAACAAGTCTTTGTTTTTCATGCAGATTTTTTTGATTTCACCGTGGACCGTGCGAAATTCCAGGAGTTTGCCGCTTTCGCCGGAATCGATGTTGATTGTCTTGCTCAAAACCCTCAGATACGAGCACAAATACGTCGATTCGCCGCGCCTGTCGACGCAGTAGAGGGCCTTGTCGGTGAGCCGGAAGCCCTCGGGGATATCCGGGTCGACGATTTCATGCTCCTCGCCCGGGGAGGTCTCTTTTTCTTTGGTTTTCTTTGTTTCGCCCGCACTTTGTGTCGGGTGTTGCGCTTTTTCCGGGGGAAATTGTGTCTGCTCTTGCACATTTTTCGTGGGAGATAATGTTGTTTTTCCGGTCGACGGCAGCGCCTCGCGGGCGATCCAACGCTCGAATTCGCGGGCTTCGGGCTTGTTGGAATGCTTGAGGAGACGACGCAGGCCGCTTTCTGTAACCGCGATCATTTTCCGTGTCCCTTTATTCGTGTCCGCTACTGCCGGACACGTTTCCTCTTTATCGAGGCGGGTAATTACGTCACGGTATTTTTTTAGGCCGAACGCATCGCAAACATCTTTCAGAATCCACAGCGTTTTCCCCTCTATTTGAATTGTTCTGACGTTTTTTCGATTGTAAAAAAATACTTGCAGCTTGTTTGATGACGACGTCCAATCTACCGGACACGAACGGCTATTCCTGTCCGGTTCTACCGGACACGTCTTTCCGTTATCTTTCCGCGTCTCTTCTGTGTACCTCAGGTTGTTTTTGTAGCTTTCCGTTGTCAAAAAGGCGGCTTTGACTTTTTCCGATCCTTCAAGCACATACAAATCGTTAAAATCGGAGGACTCGCCGTCGTCGTTCGCGAATTCGGGTACTGCGAGACGGGCGTTTACGGCTGCGGCGGCTTCTTTTGCCTTGGTTAATCCGGGATTGCCCGGCTTGAAGCGGTCGTTGTCGGCGGCTATGATTATTCCGGCTCGCGGGTAATTTTTAACCGTGCGGCGGGTAATATTCAACAGGTTGTTACTCGAGAACGCAACGACGACCGGCAGTCCGGTGATTTCGCGTACGGTCGCGCCGGTGGCGTAGCCTTCGCAGATCACGACCGTGTCTTTGACGGTCCCGACAGTAAAGCAGCATCCTTGTATGCGGCTGCCCTTGAGGAATCCCTTGACGAATTTTCCCGGTTTGTTCGGATCGGGCCATATTCTTTGCAGCGAGGCGAGGTTGCCGCGCTCGTCGTACAGGGGTATCAGCAGCGTTTGGCGGTCGATTTTGAGGCCGTGCGCTTTCACTTTCTTGGCTTCAAGATACGGATGCGTCGTGCAATCGGCGGCGTTGCCCCATATTCGGCGAGCCGATGCTGCTGCCTCCGCGTTGTCGTCGTTTCTTTTTTGTGTCAATTTCCGTCGGGCTTCTTCTATTTGTCGACGGCATTTGTCGTAACCGAAGCCCTCTTCGAAGGCGAAGTCCTTGAGGCCGGAAGACCAGTCCCCGAGGGCATATCCGCCCCGGAAGCGCACGGCCCACCAGCGTTTGTTGTGTCCCCAGCGGGTGACCTTCGATTCCGTCACTTCTTCCGGCGGAGCGGGTATGCCGAGGCTTTGAAGTTTGTCGCAGAGTACGCTACTCACGAATCCCCCTCTCCGACAGGCATGCTTTTCGACAGGCGCACATTTTGCACGTGTAGAAGGAGGGATCTTCGGAGACGCGGGGAAGCGTTTCGTTGTTCTCCGAAGCCTGCAGTATGAGGGCTGCGCGATCGGAGTACCGTTGCGCGGTCTCCGGATCGAAGGGTATGAGCTCAAAATACAGCTCGGACGTGTCTTTGTTGAAGGCCGTGAAGAGGCAGGGATTTTCGTCGAGCTTCATGTATGCCATATACATCTGCACCTGCGCGTAGTAGAGGGGCTTCGACACGAGGAGACCGCGCTTGGTCGCGTCCTTCCAACGCTTGTCGTTCATGGTTTTGCACTCCCACAGGCAGGGATATTTGCAGAAATCCGGGCCGTTGCAGATTATGCCGTCGACGTGTCCGGCGATGCGGCCGTCGGCGATCCGGAAGCCGAATTGTTTTCCGTCGTTGTTTTGGACGCGGAGGTGAAACCCGGCGATGCGCAGCCATTGGGCGACGACGGGTTCGAGGGCGTGTCCGACGGCGAAATTTCGCAACGCTTGAGCCGAAAAATCCGCATCGTGCTGCAGGTATTGCAGCTGTATTTTCCGCAGGCATTCGTCGCCGACGATCGACGCGCCGAGGTAGTCTCTTTTTTCCCGGTTCAGTTGATTGAATTCCCGCAGTTTCGAGTCGAGCAGTTCATTGATTTGCGTTATTGACATTTTATCCTCCCTGTTTAATCAAAATTCGGGAAATTCAGTTGGTTATCGTCGAGGGCGGGCTTAGTTTTGCTTTTGCCGAGGAAGAAGTTGACGAAATACAGCTGTCCCCTCCCCGTGACCTTGACGGTTTTCGAGACGGAAATGTGACCGTCGGAGTGCAGCGTTGCGGTTTCGCGGATACTGAAGAGCCCGAGTTTCATGGCCTTTTGGGTCGGAGAATTGAAGTCCGCGCCCCGGCGTTTCATGAGAAACCCTCTCTCGCGCAGGCATTCGAAGAGGCGATTTTGTCCGATTTCCACGCCGTTGCCCTTCAGGATTTTCGCCAATTCTCCGACGAGGATGGTGCATTGGGACGTTGTGATCGCGTCGGAGAAGAGGATTTTCGGTCTGTCGTTTTCGATTTGCAGCTGCAGTTGTTTGTTTTCCGTTTGGAGCGAGGTCAGCAGGCGGGTCAGGTTCTCGGGGTTGTTCAGAAGCTCCTCCGCTTTGGATGCGCTAATATACGCGCCGTGTTTGCGGATTGACGGAAGCACTTCGTGTGTAACCCAATGTTCAAATTTTCTTGCTTCCGGTTTGTCTGATCTTATGACGACGCTATAGAGCGCGCCTTCGTTGATCATGACCATTTGCTGCTGTCTCCCAGCGGAATCGACGACATAGATCAGATCTATGTCATCTTTATTAAGCCGCTTGACAACATCGCCGCTGTTTTTAATTTTCATAGCG
>JAISOD010000026.1 GCA_031275895.1 Holosporaceae bacterium
ACGACGCCCACATATATTGCACGGAAGACCAGATCGACGACGAACTGAAGGGCGTCATAGAACTCGACAAGTATGTATACGACATGTTCGGATTTAAATTCGACGTCGAACTCTCCACAAGGCCCGAAAGTTCAATGGGAGATCTCAAAATGTGGGAATTGGCGGAACGGCGTTTGCAGGAAGTCCTCGAGGAAATGGGCGTGCCCTACAGAATAAACCCTGGCGACGGCGCTTTTTACGGGCCGAAAATAGATTTCCACCTAAAGGACAGCATCGGCAGAACGTGGCAGTGCGGCACGGTGCAGCTCGACTTTCAGTTGCCGGAAAAATTCGACATGACCTACGTGGGCGGCGACGGCGCCGAGCATCGCCCCGTGATGCTTCACAGGACGATATTTGGCAGCCTGGAGCGTTTTATCGGTATACTGGTGGAACACTACGCCGGCGCTTTCCCGTATTGGCTGTCGCCGGTGCAGGTCAAAATAATCCAGGTCAAACCGGAATTCGAGCCTTACGCCCTCAAAATCGAGGACACGCTGCGCGCCATCGGCGCGCGGTTCGAGCGCGACGCGAGGGACGAAAAACTCGGCAAGAAGATACGCGACGCGCAGCTCGAAAAAATCCCCTACATGCTGGTGATAGGCGCAAAAGAGGCCGAAAACGACTCCGTTTCGGTCAGAACGCGCGCCGGAGGCGACATCGGAACGAAAAGCATCGACGAACTGAAAGCCATGCTGGCGTCGGAGTTCAAACCCGAAGCGCTCGTCTGAACGGTCTGTCCGTGACGACGGGATTTTAAAAAACCGGCTTGCGGGGTGATGGATATTTCCCCTTCAGACGACAGTTTTTTGCCGGGAATTTATTGGCAGACTAAATCTTTGAAGGGGATAAGCGCATGAACGTAAAAATTGAGAAGTTAAAAATCAATAAATTTAGAATTTTCAACGAAAAAGAAATACGCATCGGCAAGTGGGTTACCGTAATCGCGGGCGGCAATGGTACTGGTAAGTCTAATATTTTAGGCATGTTAGCTAATTCCGTAGAATACAAGGTTTCTCGCAAACGGAAATCCACGGTATGGGATCGTCATCTTTTTAGAGCTGATTTTGGAGAATTATTTAAGGGATACAGAGAATTTGCTCAGTCAGGTTCAAATTTATTTGAAGTTTTCTTCAGTGACAATGAAACACGGTTAGGTCGTATAACTTGGCAAAATACCAATAAGGGGATTAGGTTTCGCGTAATTCCTTATGTTAAAGGAAATACATCTTCAAAGAAAAAAGAACTTGCCGTTATCCACCTCGGTTTGTCGCGCCTCTTTCCGCTAGGTGAAGCGGACAAATGTGACGTTGGAAATATTCGCGTTTCCTCGGATAATGAGGAGGATTATAAGTGGTTTGTTGAAAAAGCACAACGTATCCTACAAATGAGAAAAACCCCAATTAAGCGTGTTGACACTCTCTATTTGCATGGAAATTCTCCTGATAAAAAAACTGTTGGACTGAATACGGATTACTATAATGCGTTGGCAAATTCCTCCGGACAGGATAATGTAGGACAAATCTTATCTGCGTTAATTTGTTTCCGAAATCTAAAAAAACAGTTGGGTGATGACTATCCGGGCGGTTTATTGCTTATAGATGAATTTGAAGCAACCCTACATCCAATTGCGCAAATAAGGTTGCTGGAAACTATAATTGAGGAATGCAGGAAAGAATATGTTCAAGTTTGCTTTACAACTCATAGCCTTTTTTTGCTTGAAGAATTATGTATTAAAACTCAACATAATCAGCAAAATATTGTGAATAGCATAGAAATGTCGTATTTATCGAACGCCGGAGAACGATTTGAAATTTTTCCCAATCCGGAATTTGATTTCATAAAAAATGATCTGAAACAAGAAATGGCTCCATTCGCTGATACAAGAAAAGTCACTGTTTATACCGAAGACAATGAAGCAAGATGGTTGTTAAGAAATTTACTCCTGCGTTTTGGTTTTTTAGATAAAGTAAACATTTTAGATCCCCTCGCTATCGGTTGTGAAGCAATGCGTTCGCTTTATAAAGCTGATCCGTTATATTTCAAAGATACATTGGGTGTGCTCGACGGAGATGCTTACAAAGGTGACGTGAACGATCCTACCAATATTATTTTTCTTCCGCAAAAAGGGAAAAGCCCGGAGTCGACTTTTTTGGACTATCTTTGCGATGATCAACAGAATGTATCGGATTTTTACGATCATGAAGGTATTCGTAAAAACCTTTTGACTCGCGAGGTTTGCATCGAAAAAAGAGAAAATATGACAAAACAAAACGGTGAATTGGATCGCGTTGAAGCAAAAAATTGGTTTAACGAAGTGTTTCCCTATTTCGATAGATATGGACTATTTGATTATTGGTATTATGCTAATGCGGAAATAATTGATCAATTTAAGGCAGATTTTACTACAGCATTTAATATAATAGCAAAAAGACTAAGAATCGCACAGATTGTTTAATTGAAAGTTTTGGTTGGGAGGTGTTTGTATGGCATTTTACACACCATTGCGATATCCGGGTGGGAAACGAAAATTATATAAATTTATACGTGATCTCATTATTTTTAACAACTTGAATGGCTGCGCGTATGTCGAGCCTTATGCTGGAGGCGCCGGATTGGCTTTCTCATTGCTTTTTAATAATGTTGTAAATTGCGTGTATCTCAATGATTTCAGCCTCCCAATCTATGCTTTTTGGGAAGCCGTTTTAAATTTCACTGAAGATTTTTGTAAATTGATAGAGTGCAAACCCGTCACAATGGAGGAATGGTATAAACAAAAAAACATACAGGAAAAACCAGATCCAACAAACTTGTTGGAACTAGGTTTTTCAACATTTTTTCTTAATAGAACCAACAGGTCGGGGATATTGAAAGGCGGGGTAATAGGAGGCAAGAACCAGAAGGGTAACTGGAAACTGGATGCACGTTATTCAAAAGATGAGTTAATAAAACGAATAAAAGTCATTGCCTCGCGGAGAGATCAAATATTCATAAATAATATGGACGCGATGGAATATTTAACAAAGATAGCAGAGCGTATTCCAGCCGCATCGTCGCTTATTTATCTCGACCCTCCTTACTTCGAGAAGGGTTCGGCTCTTTATGAAAATTTTTATAAGAAGGAAGATCACGCGATTGTTGCTGAAAAAATCCGCTCGCTGCCTTATCATTGGATTGTATCGTATGACAATCGATCGGAAATTGAAGCCTTGTATCGCGGTTGTAACGCTATAACGTATTCATTTTGTTATACAGCACAGGATAAAAAAGAAGGTTCCGAATTCATGGCTATTTCACCAACGCTTTCGTTTTGTAATTTGGGCTCAAAATACGATGCGATTCATGATTTAAGGAAACACTGAATAATTCGCCTAAATGACATTTTACCATTTAGTTAGTCAGATACCTCCGGCAGAGCCGGAGGTTTGCCATTTATTTCCGAAACGTGGCTTTAGCCTCGCCGAAGGCGGCTGCGTTAGCAGTTGCGTGGTTAAAACCACCGACTTTCAGTCGCTTTCTTGCAGGCAGCTTTAGCCGCAATAGTAGTCGACGGTTCAGTCCGCCGGCTTTAACCCACCAGCTTTATAGCTGGTGGTAATTTAGTAATCAGCGCTTCGCCAATCTTATCTCAAACACAGCAAGATGCGAGAAGTATAGAGTTGAGTTTGCTCTCGGCGGTTTCGGAGCGCGAGGTGAGCACCACGGGGGCGCTCGCGCCAAGCACTATGCCTGACATCTTTGCGCCCAGCAGCATCGACATGATTTTGCCCATCACGTTTCCTACCTCTATGCAGGGGACCAGAAACAGGTCGACGTCGCCGGATATTTTGCTGTCTATTTGCTTGTGGCGCGCGGCTTCCTTTGAAATGGCCACGTCGAAGGCAATGGGGCCTTCGACCGTGCAATTGCCGAACTCCCCCGCCTGGGCCGCCTGGGTTATGGCGCTTGCGTGCACGGTCGACACCGCTTTTTCGTTCACCTGTTCGTTGGCGGTGAGCACGGCCACGTTGGGGTGTTCGTATCCCATTTTTCGCAGAGAGCCGAGCGCGTTTTTGAGGATGGATTTTTTTTCCTCGAGGTCGGGGGCTATGTTGAGTCCTCCGTCGGTGACGAACGTCAGACGGGCGCGTCCCGGAAGTTCGAAGGCCGCGAGGTGGCTCAGCAGATGCCCGGAGCGGAGGCCGTTTTCCTTGTCCAGAACGGCCCGCAGATAATCGCTCGTGTTGACGAGGCCTTTCATCAACACGTCGGTCTCGCCGTCGTG
>JAISOD010000039.1 GCA_031275895.1 Holosporaceae bacterium
AGAGGACTTCAAGCAATACAACAAACTGCTTCATGTTTTGCGCAGCGAGCCAGAAAAAAACATAATAACCGTCGACGATGATGTTTATTACCCCGAAGATATTATCGACCGGCTGATACAAAAATCCATGGAATTTCCCGGCTGTATCGTCTGCCACAGCGGTCGTTTTTTGTCGTTCGATAAAGACGGCCGGTTGCGGATGTTCGGCGATATGTTGCACTCTAGTGGCTCAAGACGTGTCATGCCGTCGCTGTGTCTCATACCCGAAGGAGTGGGCGGCGTGTTGTATCCCCCGCATACTCTGGACGAAATTGTTTTTGACAGCGAGTTGTTTATGCGCATAACCCCGCGCAACGATGACCTGTGGTTCAAGATGGCGTCTCTCAAGAATAACACGCTCTGCGTACAGGTTGAGAAATGGAATACCCCGCTAAATGTTATCCCAGGTTCGCAATCCACCGGCCTGTATAAGGCCAATTTCGAGGGAGGCAATGACAGTCAGTTAAAGGCGTGTTTCGAAGAATATCCCGAACTTCTGGAAAAAGCAAAGGCGGAATTTTTCTCCGTGCCGGATGCCGAAGAGATCGATATGGACGAGAGCAAGCGTTCGACATATTTTCATACGCGCTCGGACTATACTGGAAAAAAGCTGTTGTTTTACAAATATAAATACTGCTTTTACCGGGCGTTGTCCGCTCTGTGTCCAAATAAACCATTGCGGCAAAAAGCGGGGAAATACCGACGGAGAATTGACGCTTCAAAGTTCTGGCAAAAAATGATAATTTCATCTCCAGACCAGTTGTCGGTGAAAGAACTCTTGTGCTTTGACGGGAAAAAACTAATCCGCGAGACATATAATAAGTTTTTGCACCGTATGCCCAGCTCCGAAGAAGAGGCAATTTGGTACGAGCCGTTATTGTCAGGTTTGCCCGCTATCAGTTTTATCTCTTCTGTTTGCTTTTCTCCGGAAGGAAAACAAGTGGCGGAACCGGTAAAAAATCCGTTTCTTTTGCGAACGGTTGGGCGTTTGCTCGGAGCTAAACATATTCACGGCAAAATTGCCAGGTATGTTTATTCGTTATTTCGCATTAGTAGTACAAAAAGAATGGTACGAAACGCTTCAATGCGGTTAGATGACTTGACAAGTTGTATTAATCGTATTGATCAAGACTTGACAAGCTGTATCAGGCGTATTGATCAAGATTTAACAAGCTGTATCAGGCGTATTGATCAAGACTTGACAAGTCGTATCAATCAATTGGAAACAACATTGACCACCCCTCAATTGCCGTTTTCCTTATTAACCCCCTCCGAGCCATTTTTAAAAAGGGCGGAAAATCGTGTCGGCAAACCGGCCCCGGATGATTCAGCCGAGCGTAACGCGTTGTTTTATACGTATTTTAGCGAAATTGGAGGACCTGGTCATGAAGAATGTTTATTAGAGCATCATAAAGCATACCTGCCTCATATTGATAAAAATCTCGCCGCTTCTTATCCGTTTCTCGATATTGGCTGCGGCGCCGGGGAGTTTTTATCGTTCCTGAAAAATGAAGGAATGAAATCTATTGGAATAGACTTTAACGCGCAAGAAGTTGAAAGATGTTGCCAAAAAGGGCTTGAGGCGTACTGCAGAGAAGCGCTTGATTTTTTGAAAAAAAACGACGGATTATATTGCGGCATTTCTTTATTGCAAGTAATTGAGCATATCGAACGTTCATGTTATATTGAATTGATTATGTCGGCGAAAAAACGGCTCGCAAAGGGTGGCGTGCTTATCGTAGAGACTTTAAACCCATTGCACGCGATAGCATTGGATTCATTTTATAAGGATCCTACCCATTGTATACCTGTGCCGCACTATTATTTGGCTTTTCTTGCGCAATGGTGTGGTTTTACGAAAGTAGATGTATTGTTCCTTATGCCTTCAGTGACGCGCTTAACAGAGTTGAATGAAAGTTGCTACTATTTCGATTATGCTATTTTAGCTCGAAATGATTGAGTTTTTCATATAAATTATAGCGAGGTAGTCTTGATGATATATTTTGACTGTTCCCAAATTTATAGATGTCCTTCAGTCAACAGTGGGATACAGCGCGTCACTCGTTCGCTGACGCGTGAAGCGATGACGCTGAGAGATGATGTTTGCCCGGCGGTTCTTGATAAAGATGGGCTGTTTCATAAATTAGAGGCCGTTCCGTCGCTCGGTGACGCTCCATATTCACATCTGGGAGAGTGTATTTTTTTCTCGAGAGAAGACATATATTTTGTGTTGGATTCCGCGTGGGAATATAAAATACTGGAACGTCTGTCTTTTTTCAAGAATTATGGCATGGTAGCCGGCGCATTTTTTCATGACGTGATACCTTTGACGCATGCTGAATTTTTGGGAGGAGATGCGGGTTTTTTTGCATCATGGGTTTTGGAAGCCGCCAAATTCTCTGATTTTTTCCTGTGTAATTCGGAATCGACGAAGAGCGCCTTGATGCGTGAGGCCTCCAAAATCTACCCGGACCGCATAATAGACGGAGAGATCGCGTTTTCTATTCGGCTCGGCGCCGATATCGCGGAAAATTCAGTATTGTCGCGCCCGAATCGGGATGATGTTGTCGCCGCGTTCGATCGCGATAATACATATCTCATAGTGGCGACACTCGAACCCAGAAAAAATCATGCGTTGCTACTTGACGCGTTTGATATTTTGTGGAAAAAACATCCATCACTCAAACTTTGCTTTGTGGGTAAAGAAGGATGGAAGATAGAAGATGTAGTGCGCCGCATACGAACCCATCCAAAATTTAATGAAAATCTTTTCTGGTTTGAAGGACTGAGCGATGCCGACGTACAGTGGGCATATAAACATTCGAAATGTTTGCTGTATCCTTCTTTCGAGGAGGGATTCGGGCTTCCGATAGTTGAGGCGCTTTATGCCGACATTCCGGTTTTGGCGAGTGACATTCCGGTCTTTCACGAGGTGGCTGGGGACAGGATAGGCTATATCGATCCCTTCGACGCGTCCAGTCTCGTAAATTGGATTGATAAATTTGAACTCGAAGGCATTCCCGGTAATTTAATTCCCGATAAATCCTTCAAATGGGCGACGTGGAGAGACAGCGCGGAAGAAATGTTCCAAAAAATGTCCCTTGCAGTGGAAGCGGCGAAGAAACGCGTCCCCGAGATGTTAAAAGGTGTTTCTTTGGAGAGACGGGTGCGGTTGGAAAATTATAGGGGAGAATTTTTAAAGGAAAACCTAGCCCTAAAAATGAGCAGCCCAAGCGGCAAAATAACAGGAAAAGAGCCGTTACCTTTAAAACCTCTCATGCGATTATTTGGCAAGCAGCTTATAAGAGAGACATTTCTCCAATTTTTGCATCGTTCTCCGTCGCCGGACGAAGAATCATTTTGGTACGATCAGTTGTTGTCTGGGCTTCCTGAGATCAGCTTTATTACAGACATCCGTTTTTCGAAAGAGGGAAAACAAATCGCGGAGCCGGTGAAACATCCATATATACTGCGACGCGTCGGGCGTTTGTTGGGAACGCATCGACTGCCCAGCAAAATCGCGCGGTTTTTTTGGGCGCTCTTCACATTTACGCGTACTAAAAATCAAGCGCGAGCGGCGATGATGGAAACGCAAGACGTAAATAAACGTATGGAAGAATGTGTTGATAAAATACAGAGAAATATCGACCGACTGGACGCCAC